>CAZERK010000032.1:9025-14668 GCA_964514515.1 uncultured Planctomycetaceae bacterium | reverse complement strand
AGGCGCACGACGGGAGACGAAATAGGGCCGACAACTCGTGACAACGCGGATCGTGGTCCCGCAGGCGGCGAGGCCGGATTGGATGCAGCGCGGCGCAAGGCGACCGGCGGTCTGCCCGGGAACGCCGAGCCGCCGAGCGAAACGGCGCTTCCGCACGCAGAGGCCGCGATCGCCGAAAGCCGAGCCCACTACGTCATCGAGCTAGCAAGATGGTGCGTGCGGCTGGGCGCCTTGGTCGGCGCGTTCGTTCTCATTCTGTACGTCTGGAACGTCTCCCTGAAGCCCTCGTGGCTGAACTGGCGAATGCTGGGGCTCGGCGGATTGGTCATCCTCATCGCCTTGATCTTCGACCGCATCGTGTACAGCGCCATGTTCACGCTGCACCGGTCCGGCCGCCTCCCGGAGAGCACGGTCAACATCATCCGCCGCTGGATTCGCGGCGTCCTCCTGATCGTCGTCGCCTTCGCGCTGATCGCGGTCGCGGGCCTGCCCATCGACAACATCTGGACGTTCCTGACCACGCTGCTGGCCATGGTGGCGATTGGGTTCGTGGCCGTTTGGAGCATGTTGAGCAACATCCTCGCCACGCTGGTCATCCTGATCTGGCGGCCGTTCAACGTCGGCGAGCGGATCGAGCTGTTGCCGGAGCAGCTTCAGGGGCAGGTCGTGGACATCAACTTCATGTACACGATACTGAAGGGCGACGACGGCAGTCGCGTCTCCGTGCCCAACAATCTGTTCACGCAGAAGTTCATCCGTCGCAGCGTGGTCCGTGGCCAGCCTGAGCGGACGCTGGCCGAGCAGTTGGAGGCGGACAAGCCGCTGGAGTAGCGGCCAACGCCGGGCGGGGCTCGCGTCTTGCGGCCTCCTGTCAAAGCAACGCCGTAATGCGCTGGATGAGCGCCTCGGCTGTGGCATCGTCCGGCGCTTCGGCGATCACGCGGGCGATGGGCTCCGTGTTGGACGCCCGGAGGTGGACCCATCCCTGCGGCCAGTCGATCCGCAAGCCGTCCAAGTCGCTGATCGTGCCGTCGCCGACGACCTGCGGCGCCTTCGCCAGCCAAGCCTGGATTTGTTCAGCCGGCATCTCGAACTTCGTCTTGCGCATGACGTAATGCGGCAACTCGTCGACGATGGCCGCCAGGGGCCGCGCCTCTTGCGCCATCAGGTTCAAGATGAGGCCCATGCCTGCAAAGCTGTCTCGCACGAGCGTGACCCTCGGATCGATCACGCCGCCGTTGCCTTCGCCGCCGATCAGACAACCGAGTTCTCGCATCGCTTGGACGACGTTGGCCTCGCCGACCGCCGTGCGATGAACCACGACGTCGCCGCCGGCCTGCGCGGCTACGTCGTCGATCATGCGCGACGTGGACAGGTTGACCGCGATCGCGCCCGCCTGCTTCGCCAGCGCGAGCTTGGCGGCCAGAACGATCGTGTACTCCTCGCCAATGCAGCGGCCGTTGCCGTCGACGATGGCCAATCGGTCGGCGTCGGGGTCCTGGGCAAAACCGACGTCCGCGCTGGCCGCTCGCACGGCTTCGCACAATCCGGCCTGGTGCTCGGCGGTCGGCTCCGGCGGACGGGATAACCGGCCGGTCGGCTCGGCGTTGATATGCACGACTTGGCAGCCGAGCTCTTCCAGCAGCATCCGCCCGCCGACGCCGCCCGCGCTGTTCACGCTGTCGAGAGCCACCTTGAAACGGGCTTGTCGGATGGCGCCCACGTCGAGCGTTCGCAGCACGCGCCCCACGTGCACGTCGTGCGTCGCGTCGTTCGTCGAGAGGCCGCCCGTATGCACCGCGTCCGCCATCGAGAAGCGCTTTTCGCGATAGCGGTCAAGGATTTGCTGAGCCAACTCCGGAGGCGGCGCGAAGCCCTGGGCCGTAAGAAACTTGACGCCGTTATAGGGCAGCGGATTGTGACTGGCGGTGATGACGACGCCGCCAGCGGCGCCCAGCTCCGTCACCATGACGCCGACGCCGGGCGTCGTCACGACGCCCAGATCCACGACGTCGCAGCCCGTCGCCAGCAAGCCGGCCTCCAGGGCTCGGCTAAGCATCGGACCGCTGGGCCTGGAATCGCGGCCGACGACGACGCGCCCGACGCCGACGTGCGAGCCGAACGCGCAGCCGAGTTCTGCGGCCAGCACGGGCGTCAGGCTCTCTCCGACGATCCCACGCACGCCGGAAACGCTCATCATCAACGTCATGTTCTTGACTCCGTTCAACAAGTTCTCGCCGGGCTCTGTTCGCCGAGCTTCGATGCTGCGAAGCCGCTGACTCACCGGAACTCTTTCGAACGTCGCTCCCTTCGGCCGGTCTTGCTCGCCGGGAGGTCGCTCGCCCACGGTCTGATCAGGGCTTGGCCTCGCCGTGTTGCTGGCTTCGGCGCAGCGCCTCGATATCCTCGCGGATGGCGGGATGCACGTATCGCTGGTCGATCTCAGGCAGCATCGCCACGGCCGCAAGCGTCTTCTCGTAACGCGTCTCCGAATCCGCCATCGTGTCGACGAAGAGCACGCGACAGCCGCGCAGGACGCAGAAGCCGCCGCCTTCGCCTCCGAGCGGTTCACGGCGAATCGTCAGGCCGATCTCCTCCGCCAAGGCCAGGAGGGCGTCCAATCGTGTTTGCAGGTCCATCGCCGGCCTCAATCCGCATCTGCGCCAACTGCTCCGGACACGACAGCGGCCGAGGCCGCGATCCGCGCCGCACGATCGCCCGGTCCCACGCGAGGGCTTGGGCGGTGCAGGGCTGCGCGCAGGGCCTTCGTGTTGTCTGCGCGCCGACCGCCGCCTGATCGTCAAGTTCCGCGCCACGAATGCCGATAACATCGACGATTGTCTCAGGCCTCGCCGGCCAGCTACGCAAACGCATGGAACCGGAACCTTCCGACAACATCAACCTACCGACGGACCAGGCGGACATCCAGGCCCAGCTTGACCATCTCGAGCGGCACATGCAACTGCTGCATCGGCAAATCGAGCGTCTCCAACGGCTGGCCGCCCTGGGAACCATGTCCGCCACGCTGGCCCACGAGTTCAACAACCTCCTCACGCCCATCGTCAGCTATTGCGGATACGCCCTGAGCCGGGACGATCCCGAGTTGCTTCGGACGGCCGTCGAGAAGGCGCACAAGAACGCCCAACGCCTTTCGACGCTGTGCGGCAAGGTCCTGGGCCTGGCCGTGGACGACCAGATGGGCCCGACGAACGTCGAGTTGCGGCCGATCGTCGTCGAGACCGTCGAATGCCTGGGACGAGACTTGGAGAAGGACAACGTCACGCTGAGCATCGACGTGCCGAGTCCGCTCAGCGCGCGGGCCACGCCGAGCAGCCTGCAACAGGTGTTGTTCAACCTGGTCATCAACGCCCGACAGGCGATGTTGGACAAGGGCGGCGCGCTCAAGATCATCGCCGCGAGGCTCGAGGACGGCCGCGTCGAAATCCGCGTGGCCGATACCGGGCACGGCATCAAGCCGGACCATATCGACCACATCTTCGAGCCGTTCTTCAGCACGAAGCAGCACGAATCCAAGCCGGACCGTCACGGCATCGGCCTGGGCCTGCACATCTGCAAGCGGCTGATGGAAGAGCAGGGCGGCGACATCACGGTCGCCAGCACGCCCGGCCGCGGCACGACGTTCTCGTTGATCCTGCCCCGAGCCGAGTAGAGGTTATTCCCCAACATCGGTCTCCTGCTGGTGCGAGTCCCGGCGCGCCGGGATTCTCGCACCTGCCGTCTGTTCCTGCGGGAATCTCTTCCCGCATCCGTCGGGATCCGAATCCCGCCACTATGGGGTGCGAGATGGGAGTCTCGTGCCAGCAAAACCTCCAGCTTTGGCCCCTCACCCTGCCCTCTCCCCGACGGGGAGAGGGTTCTGTGGCGGCTGCAGTTACTCGATGCGGATGACTCGGCTGGCGGCGTAGGAATGCCCGAAGACGTCGACGGTTCGCACGTGGATCAGGTGCTTGCCCTTGGTCAGCCCGGCCGGCAGCGAGGCCTTCCAAAGGTGCGGGCAGTCGATGGCGGCCGGCATCTTGAGAGGCGACGGCATGTCCTTGGTTTCCTGCTTCTTGATGGCCAGGTAGAACGGGTCAGGCTGCAGCGTCTTGGTCATGGGCAGCCAGGCGCCCTTATCGTCGACGCGCATTTCGACCTTCGAGCGATCCGAACCGGCAAACACGTTGGCCAGGACCTCGGTCTCAGCGACCTGCTCTGCCGGCGTCATCTCCGGCGCATAGATCTGGATCTGATAGGAGGCAGGCCGTCGGGACGGGCGATACTCGACCGAGTACTGATGGCCGTCGAACGTCGCGATGGCGTAGCCGTTGGGGGCGCCGTCGCGCATGGTCGTGTGCGGGAGGCCGAGTTCGTCAGGCACGCCGCGCCACCAACTGCCGCAGGTGGTGACGTTGATAAGATGATGGTGCGGCTCGGGACCGTCCCAACCCTCGGCCTTTCCGAAGAAACGATGTTCGTTGTAATGGTAGTGCGCGGACACGGAGAACGTGTGCGGATGCCGTTCCAACAAGTCCAGCACGTCCCGGAGTTCCGCGAGTTCCATGAGCGGGATGTGCATCATCAGCACGACGAGTTGGTCCTTCGGCAACAGCGCGAGGTCGTTGCGAACGAACGCGAGCTGCCGCTCGCCCAGGCCTGCCTCGTAGTCGCCGTTGGACTTCGCCTCGGACCCCTTCCAAACGATGTCGTCCAACACGACGAAATGCGCGGGCCCGAAGTCAAACGCATAGTACGGCGGGCCGAAGACGCGCTGGTAGGATTCCGTGGACAGGGCGTCGTCCGGCGCGTCGTAGTTCATGTCGTGGTTGCCGAGCACGTGATACCAGGGGACGCCCAGCAGGCCGATCGTCTGCGCCACGCGCTCGAACAGGGCGGGGCTGTCGTTCGTGAGATCGCCGAGCGTCACGCCGAAGGCGGCATCCGTGCCGACCAGCTCCTCGATCACGTCGTGGGCGAGGTAGTCGATGTCCGCCTGGGTGGACGGCTGCGTGTCGCCGAACAGAAGGACCTTGAATCGGCTGGGCTCCTCGTGGCGGCGCAAGGCGAAGTCGACGGACTTCGGCAACGGTCCCGTCGGCGTCACGCCGGGATACTTCAGTTTCGGCGAGCCCGCCGGCTTGTGAACGTAGTAGAAGCGCGACAGCATCTCGTCGCTGAGCGGCGGAATCCAGCCGCGAGGCTTAATGACGAACAGAATCGTGTCGTCGGTTACAGGCAGGCGATAGGCGCCGCGCTCGTCGGTCTTCACGATATCGCGGCCGTTGGAGACGCGGACGTCCGGCAGGCCCTTCTCGCCCGCGTCTTTCCGACCGTTGCCGTTGGCGTCCTCGAAGACGATGCCGACGGCGGTCGACGCATCGGCCGAGCGGGTGGCGGTGACGGGCTCTCTGCTCGCAGGTGATGGCTCCGCCAGGTCGTGCGAGACGCAGCTTGAGTACGGCGAGGAGGCACGCTGGCCGACGGCGTCCAGCTCGTGATTCGCGGGCACCCGCGGGCCAAGGCCCGCGGCTCTCAAAACGGTGCCAACGACAGTTGACGCATCGATCGGGTGGGTCGCCCCGTCGTCGATTGAAGCACCTGCGGTCAGAATCAATGCGCGATACGGGAGCAGAAACCGCGCCC
>CAZERK010000032.1:0-9015 GCA_964514515.1 uncultured Planctomycetaceae bacterium | reverse complement strand
GCGTCTCGACCAACCGCGCGCGGCAACGACGGGAATTCTATGGGTTGCGACAGACACGTGCAGCAGCGCGCGCCCATCTTCACGAAAAGATAATGCGAAGAGCGACGGGGCGCTTGGGCGGCACGAGACCGATCGCAAGACCGCGAGGGCTGATTCGGTCGCAAAGCCCGCGTCTCTCGGATCGTGGCGAATCAGAGGTCGCTGGCGCGAGATTCCCATCTCGCACCCCATAGCGCCGGGATTCCGATCCCGACGGATGCGAGAGGGGATTCCCGCGGGAGCGCGTGCGAGAACGGTCAGAGCCGCCGGCCTTGGCCGGCGGGTGGCCTCGACCACGCGCCATGATGCCGCGTACCATGCGTCGCCACCCCTCGGCCGAGGCCGAGGGCTCTCATGGACTGCAGAGCTGCGCTATGACGGCGGGGGTGCGGTAAGTGTTTCTCGAAGGTGGGGCAACGGCAGTACGCGTCCCCGGCGGTGGGGTTGCTGGGCCGCTACGGTCTGCGGCGCAGGCTCGCGCACGGTGATTCAGGCGATGGAGCGACCGGCTTCAGGCGGTTCGAGCCGAGCGACGACGGCGCATGCCGTCGAGTCGCTCCAGACGTTGACCGACGTGCGGCACATGTCGAGGATGCGGTCGACGGCGAGGATTAGGCCGACCGCGTCAAGCGGCAGGCCGACCGCGCTGAGCACGACCATCATCATCACGGTGCCGGCGTGCGGGATGCCGGCGGCGCCGATGCTGGCGAGCAAGGCCGTAATCGCCACGATGATCTGCTGGGCGAGGCCCAGGTCGTGCCCCATCGCCTGCGCGATGAAAAGGACGGCGACGGCTTCGTACAACGCCGTGCCGTCCATGTTGATCGTCGCGCCGAGCGGCAGGACGAACGAGCTGATGCGGTTGCTGACGCCGGCCCGCTTCTCGACGCTGGTCATGGTGAGCGGCAGCGTTCCGTTGCTGCTGGCGGTGCTGAAGGCGGTCAACAACGCGGGCTGGACGGCCTTGAAGTAGTCCCACGGCGAGCGCCGAGCCAACAGCCAGAGCAACAGGGGCAGCGTCACGAGGGCGTGGACGCACAAGCCCAGGAAGACCGTGAGCGCGTACCAGCCGAGCGACACGAAGACGCCCAGGCCCTTGCCGGCCGAAGCGTAAAGCATGAAGCCGAGCACGCCGACCGGCGCCGCTTTGATGATGAACATCGTCATCTTCATCATCACCTCGAAGGCGGCGTTGAAAATCCGCGTCAGCAGCGCGCCGGCCTCGCCTCCGACGACGGTGATGAACACGCCGAAGAGCAGGGCGAAGAAGATCACGCCGAGGATGCTGCGATTGCCGGCATCGCCCATCGCGTTGAAGGGGTTGGACGGGACGAGATTGAAGAGCTGGTTCCACATCGTTCGGCCGAGACTCTGCGGCGCCTCGCCGCCGAGCAGCCCCCGTCCGAACTGAATCGCCTTCTCGACGGCCAGGCCGAAACGGTCGTCGCCTCGGAGGTTCTCGAAGTCCGGCTCGTTCAGGATTTGCGTGGCGAAGTCCGCGTCGCCGGCCCGCGACACGATGGCCTTGTCCAGGCAGGCGAAGGCCTTGTCCGCCTGGTTTCGGACGGCGTATCGGCAGGCGGCGTAGTAATGGCTGTAGCCGGCATCGGCGACCCGCGGCGTACGTCGCCCGCCGGCGCGCTCCGTCTCGGCGATGCGTTGCAGGTTGGCGAGGTCCGCGCCCTGGCCCGGGCGAATCACGTTAACCAGGACGATGCCCGTCGTAATCGCGAGCAGGCTCGTTCCGATGTAGTACGTGAGCGTTGTCCCGCCGAGGCGTCCCAGGCCCTTGAGGCTGCCGGTGCCGGTCACGCCGGAGACCAGCGACGTGAGGATCAACGGCACGACGATCATCGACAGGAGACGCAGGAAGAGATCGCCGACCTCCTTGCCGTAGAGGGCGACGGTCTGCGGCCAGGCGGCGTCGATGCGTCCCTTGTCGGCGAGGACGTTGAGCGGCAGGCCGACGCTCGCGCCGAGAAGCATGGCGAGCAGAATCCAATGATGGAGCCGCAGCCGCATGGCGGCGTAGTCTAACGACTGGTGACAGGACTCCGCTACCGCGCGTCTCGCACAGGCGCGACCTCGTATGCGGGCGAACCTGTCCAGGCAAGGTCTTGCATGCGGCTGGCGAGCGGCGGCTCGACCGGCGAGTCGTACGTGGAGCGACCGTCGATCGGTACGACCGTGCGTAAGGCCGGGCCGACGTACGCGCTTTGCGGCCGGATGAGGCGGTTGTTCTCGTGCTGCTCGATGACGTGGGCGCACCAGCCGGCCAGGCGGCTGCACACGAAGATCGGCGTGTAGAAGTCGATGGGAATGCCGAGCTGGTAATACGTGTGCGAGGCGGAGTAGTCGAGGTTCGCATGGATGCCCCTTTCGTCGAGCATCCGTTCCTCGAGCTTGTCGGCCGTCTCGATCCACCTCGTGACACCGGTTTCCTTGGCGAGGGCGACGGCCCAATCGCGAAGGATGCCGGCCCGATGGTCGCCGTGCTTATAGACGCGATGGCCGAAGCCCATGATGAGCTTCTTCGTGTCGGGGTGCGATCTGTTATATGCCTGCACATCTCGGAACCAAGTCTCGACGTTCTCCGGTCCGCCGATCTCCAGGAACATGCGCATCGCCGCCTCGTTCGCGCCGCCGTGCAACGGTCCCTTGAGGGCGCCAATTGCGCCGGTAACGGCTGCATGGAGGTCGGACTGCGTCGAGGCGATCGTGCGGGCGGCGAACGTGGAGGCGTTGAATTCGTGCTCGGCGTACAGGAGCATCGTGCCGTCGAAGATCCGTCCCGCCAGTTCGCTGGGGCGATGGCCGAGGATCATCGACAGGAGGTTGGCCCCGTGCGTTGCCCGCGGATCGGGCTCGACGACGGCGGCCCCGATCGTCCGGCGCGCCCAGGCAGCCAGCGTGGCGGCCGACTGGCCGAGCAGGCGCTCGCTCTTGCGGAGATTGGCCGACCTCGAAGGGTCATCGGCTTCAGGATCGTAGTGCCCCAGGAGCGACACCGTGGTCCTGAGAACATCCATCAGAGACGTGTCGTGCGGCAGTTCGGCGAGGACGCGGAGGACGGGCGTCGGCAGGACCATCGCGTGTTGCAGTCGCGTCCGCAAGGCGCTCAACTGCTGAGGGTCCGGCAGTTCGCCGTACAACAGCAGATGGATGACTTCCTCGAAGCAGACGTGGTGCGCGAGGTCGGCGATGTCGTAGCCGCGATAGCGCAGCCCGGTCTGCGTGACTTCCGAGACGGCGGTCTGGCCGGCGATGACGCCTTCCAACCCTGATCGAACGACGTTCGTGTACATGTTCGTCTCCGGTCTGCCTTGCGTGCGTCGCGCGCACCTGGTCGGCCGCGTCCCATTCGGGTGCGGCAAGCGCAGCGCAGCTTGCCGGCCGCGCCGTGTAACGAGCGCCGCACCGTTCAACAACCCGTTTGCGGTAGTCAGCCCTATTCCGTGCGTGATGGGTCGTGAGGAGGTCTCGTGGCCGCACGGTCGGTCGCCCGCAGCCCATCATAGTCGAGCAGTTCGTACAATTCCGCTCGGGACTGCATGCGGTTCAACCAATCGCGCTGGTGCCCGAGCCGTCGGAGGTCGGCCAGCATGGGAACGAGGACGCCCAAGGCCGTGCGAAGCGCGGTTTGTGGATAGATGACAATTCGATAGCCAAGTCCAGAAATCTCGTTCAGGTCGAGCAGCGGCGTCTTGCCGAACTCGGTCATGTTGGCGAGCAACGGGACCTGGACGCGAAGGGCGAACTGCCCGAACTCGTCAATCGTCTGAAGCGCTTCCGGAAAGATGGCGTCGGCCCCGGCGTCCACGTATCGCCGGGCCCGGTCGACGGCGTCGTCGAACGACGTCACGCCTCGGGCATCGGTCCGGGCGATGATCATGAAGTCAGGGTCGCAGCGGGCGGCGCAGGCGGCTCGCAGTTTCTCCACCATCGCCCCTGGGGGAACCAGTTCCTTGCCGTCCAGGTGCCCGCATTTCTTCGGCAGCACCTGGTCCTCGAGATGCACCGCCGAAACGCCCGCAGCCTCCAACTCGCGGACCGTCTGGGCGGCGATGGTGGCCCCGCCAAAGCCCGTGTCGCCGTCGACGATGACCGGCAGCCGTGTCGCCGCCGCGATGCGCCGGGCATGTTCGACGGTCTCGGACAGCGTGGTCAGGCCGACGTCCGGCAGACCGAACACCGCGTTGGCCAAGCCGGCCCCGGACACGTAGACGGCTTCGAAGCCAGCCTTCTCGATGGCTTTGGCGACCAGCGCGTTGAACGCGCCCGGCGCCTGGATGATGCCGTCTGCCATCTGTTCTCGTAGGGTTCGATTGCGTGTTGCGGACATGACGTGGATGTTCCATTTTCAGGAAGACGCCGCCAGCAAACGGCGTTTCCGGGCCGTCAGGGCGTTCGGCCGGCCTGCCCGAGCGTCGCTGGCCGCATGAGGTTACGCCTGATCGCGCAGTCGGGCCGATATTCTAGTATAGCGCGACGGCGGCCGTGCATTGCCGCCGCGCGACCCAACCAACGACGGGGTCCAGACGGAGCTGCATGGTGGCTGACAGCGTGCCAGAGTCCGTGCCGCTAAGCCGTCGCTTGCGAGCGTGGCTGGAGGAAACGTCTGACCTTCGCCTATCCGTCTACATGTTGATCGTGGCCTTCCTGATCGCCTCCGCGCTGCTGCTCATCGATGCGCGCCTTCTCGGCGCCTAGCTGCCCGCCTTGCCCGGCAGGCTGGATATCGGCGCGGCGGGAGTGATGAGGTTGCCATGTAGGGTTTTATCGGACTAGGCTTTGTGAAGGTCGGCTAGGTTCGGAGCCGGCCGAACGATTGGTTCGGCGGTCGCAGGTCGCATCTCGTTTCGCATGCCGCCAAAGTTTGACGCGAGCGGCGTAGCAGCCGAAGAATCAGTAAGAGACGCATTCTCGGCGATGGCCGCACCCGATCGGCTTGCCGGAACGGCCGGGCACGCAGGGTGGGCTGGGCTCGGTTGGTCGGCTCGGCTTGCTTGGACGCTCGGGGGACCGGATCGGTTCGCCGGACAACCTCGCGCCGCCTCCGCTGCGGCTCATGCGCTGCGGGCGCGGTGTACGCGGCACGCGGCGGCGAGCGGCAAAGCCTCGCTCAAGAGACGGAGTCGGTGCCGCCTTCGTCATAAGGACTCGTCATGATCTCACGGAAACTCTCGTTGCTGCTGTTCGCCGCGCTGTCTGTCTCCGGCTGTTCCGGCGCCGCCGTTCTCTTCGGGACGATCTGGCCCGTCGGGACGCCAGCCGCCGGCTCGGTCGATTTGGGCGTCGCGGTCGTGCTGCCGGTCGCGGCGACCGAGGCGCCGTTGGGTACGGAGGCGAGCATTCAATGGGCGGACATCGCCCGGACGCCGGGAACGGTGGTTCGCGTCTCGGCGCAGCGTCAGGACGGCGACCACGAGGACGTGGGCGATCCCGTGCATCTGATCGGCGACGGCACGCCAGGCTCCGGCCGCGACGCGCTGGCCGACGGGGACTCCGACGCCTATACGTGGGACGTGACCGGCGTTCGAGTCGGCGACTACGTGATCGTCGTCACGATCGAGGCGCCGGACGGCACGACGGCGACGGTCCGGTCGCGCGACGACGACCTGGGGACGACGGGCGTTTTCACCGTGACCACGACACTGCCGGCGCCGACGTTGACGTTTACGGCCCCGGGCAGCGCCGACGAGACGGTCGCGGCCGGCGATCCGTTCACGATCACCTGGACAGACAACGGGGTGGAGAACGCGGACGCCGTGCTGCTGCTGGGCTTGGACAGCGACGCCGATCACGACAACGGCAACGAGGTTGTCCTCGTTCGCGACGAGCCGCTCAGCACCGACGACGACACGGGACAGTTCGTTTTCAACCACGTTGACGAGAACGGCATCGCGGTCGCGGACGGCACGTACAGGGTGTTCGCCCTCCTCGACGACGGCGCGAACGATCCCGTCACGGTTGCGGCCACCGGCCGGCTCATTCTGACGCCGTAGGAGCCGTCGCGGCGTCCTCCACCACGTCCGACACCCGATCCGAGGCGATCCGGCCGTCGCGGAACGTCACGCATCGCTGCGTATACTTGGCGATGTCCGGCTCGTGCGTGACCAGCACGATGGTCAAGCCGTCCTGGCGATTGAGCGCCTGAAGCAGCGCCATGACCTCGATGCCCGTTCGAGAGTCGAGGTTTCCCGTGGGCTCGTCGGCGAGAAGCAGCGACGGCTTCGTGACCAGGGCTCGTGCGATCGCCACGCGTTGCTGCTGCCCGCCGCTGAGTTGATTGCTGTGGTGCCGGGCGCGATCCGCCAGGCCGACTCGTTCGAGCATCTCCGCGGCCCGTCGCCGTCGCTCCCGTCGCCGCAGGTGGCGATAGGCGAGCGGCAGGGCGACGTTGTCGAGGACCGTCGTCCGAGACAGCAGGTTGAAGCTCTGGAAGACGAAGCCGATGCGGTGGTTGCGCAGGGCGGCGAGCTGCCGTTTGGAGAGGTCGGAGACGAGCGTTCCTTCGAGGCGATACTCGCCACGGTCCGCTCGATCCAGGCAGCCGAGCAGGTGCATGAACGTCGATTTGCCTGAGCCGCTCTGGCCCATGATGGCGACGAACTGCCCGCGGGGGATGGAAAGGCTGATGCCGCGGACGGCCGGAACCGTCACCTCGCCCACGTGATAAGTCTTCCAGATGTCGCGCACCTCGACGAGTGACGGAAGGGAGCGGTCTGACGAGCGGGCAGATTCGGTCGCGAGAGGCTGGCTCACGGTTCATCAACTCCGAGGCATCAATCGCGTGACGTCCGCACGGCGCCCGGATGCGGCCTGCCAGTTGCGCTCGATGATGATCTCCGTGCCCTCGGTCAGTTCGCCGCGGATCAGTTCCGTGTAGGAGCCGTCGCTCAGGCCGATTTCGACGCGCACCGGCTGGGGGCGGCCATCGGCGATCGTGTAGACCGTCGGCCCGCCAAATCGCTTCTGGCTACTCGGCGTTGAGCTTCCCGTGGCGGGCGGAGCAGGATCGAACCGCAGTGCGGCGGTCGGGATGCGGAGGACGTTCTCGGCTTTGGCCACCTCGAACGTCACGTTGGCGGTCATGCCCGGCCGCAGGGCCAAGTCCTCGTTCGAGACTTCGATGAGGGTTACGTAGGTGACGACGCCGTCCACAACGGTCGCGTTGTAGCGGATTTGCCGAACGATTCCCTTGAAGGTCCGGCTCGGGTAGGCGTCAACCCGGAAATCGGCGGGCATGCCTTCCGCGATGAGGCCGACGTCGGACTCGGCGAGATTGGCGTAGACCTGCATGTGCGTCAGGTCGTTGGCGATGACGAAAAGCTCCGGCGTCTGGAACGAGGCGGCTACGGTCTGGCCCACGTCGATGTTGCGAGAGATCACGACGCCGTCGATGGGCGAGCGGATGATCGTATGCCGCAGGTCGACCTCGGCGGCGTTGACGCGTGCCTTGGCGGCTTCGACGCTGGCCGTCGCCCCTCTCAAAACGGCTCGGGCGGCGTCGGCCTCTGCCTTGGCGATCAAGTACTCGTTTTCGCTCGCGATGTGCTGCTCGAAGAGCGGATGGACGCGGTTGAGCTCTCGCTGAGCATCCTCGTGTCGGACCCGGAGTTCTTCCTCCTTTGCCTCGGCGATCGCCAGATCAGCCTTGGCCTGCTCTAGGGCCGTCAGGAAACGATCCGCGTTGATCTTGGCTAGGATGAAGTCTTCCGTCACGTGGTCGTTGAAATCCGCGAACCAGCGATCGATCGCGCCGCTGACCTGGGTGCCGACAATCACCTTGACCAAGGGCTCGACCGTTCCCGTGGCCGAGACGGTCTGCACGATGCTGCCGCGTTGCAACGGTTGGAGGATGAACAGCTCGACCTCGGGCGGGGCTAGGAAGGTGCGGTAGCCGAACCAGGCTCCCGTCCCCAGTACCAGAATGGCGATGACGACGCCGAAGACTCTCATGGACGCCCTCTTTGCTGTTCTCCTTCTCGTTTCTGCGATGACCGTCGCGCAGCGGGCAAGTCCGGTCGCGTGGCTACACAGCCGCCCGATGGCGAGAGCCGGATTATAGCCCGTGCCCTGCGAGTTCGTGAGTCGTGCGACGGGCGAACGTTCTCGACCGCAGGGCCATCGCGTTCTCGCAGCCAGAGCCGTCCGGACAGATCGGGATCAGGGTGCGGTCCAGACGGCGGGCACGAAAACCGCGTCCCGCCGCGGCGGGTCGCGGCTCTGTTCAGACGTACGCCGGCGGGGCAGACACGGCGAGGATGCGACTGCCCTGAGCCTTGAGGCTGGCGCGAGGGCGTCGGCTTTGGAGAAGGCCGGACGATGGTTTAGAATGCAGGGTCTTGCGGCAGGTGGGCGCCGCAGCGGTCGTAGCGAGTCCGATCGGAGTCAGAAAGCGAGGGTTATCGTGTCGAGAAGCGCTCTGCGAGTCGTCATGCCGGTTGGCATACTCTGCGTCAGTCTGTTCACGAGCATGGCCGTGGCTGAGAGCCATCTGATGCGCTATGCAGACGTTCACGGGGACAAGGAGATCTTTACCTACGAAGGCGACTTGTGGATCGCGCCGCCGGCCGGCGGCGACGCCCGCCGGCGGACCCAAGACGCGGGCTCGGAGCTGTTCGCCAAATTCAGCCCCGACGGCACGCGGATCGCGTTCACGGCGAGTTACGACGGCGGGACGGACGTGTACGTGATGGAGGCCGGAGGCGGCGTCCCGAAGCGACTGACCTTCCATCCGGCCGGCGACTACGTGCTGGATTGGCATCCGGACGGCCAGCACGTCCTGTTCAGATCGCGGCGCGACTATCCCTATCGGGCCGACCAGATCTACCTGGTTTCGGTCGATGGGGGGATGCCGGAGCGATTGCCGGTCGACCGGGCGGGGCTGACGGCGTTTTCGCCTGACGGAGAATGGATCGCGTACAACCGGATCAGCCGGGAGTATCGCACGTGGAAGCGGCACCAGGGCGG
>CAZERK010000031.1:0-14686 GCA_964514515.1 uncultured Planctomycetaceae bacterium | reverse complement strand
CCCGACTGGAGAAGGAAGAGGCCGCTCGGTTGCTCGAGCTGGAGAACGAGCTTCACAAGCGGGTCATCAGCCAGCAGGAAGCCATCAGCGCGATCTCGCGCAGCGTGCGGCGCTCGCGCAGCGGCATGAAGGACCCCAACCGACCGATGGGCAGCTTCATCTTCATCGGGCCGTCGGGCGTCGGCAAGACGCTGTTGGCGAAGTCGCTCGCCGAGTTCATGTTCGGCTCCGAAGAGGCGCTCGTGCAGATCGACATGTCCGAGTACATGGAGAAGCACAACGTCAGCCGCCTGATCGGCGCGCCGCCCGGCTACGTGGGCTACGAAGAGGGCGGGCAACTGACCGAGCGCATCCGCCGGCGGCCCTACTCCGTCGTGCTGCTGGACGAGATCGAGAAGGCCCATCCGGACTGCTTCAACATGCTCTTGCAGATCATGGAGGAGGGCCGGCTGACCGACTCGTTTGGCCGACACGTGGACTTCCGCAACACCGTGCTCATCATGACGAGCAACATCGGCGCGGAGAAGATCACGCACCAGGCGACGTTCGGCTTCGAGAAGCGCGACGAGAACCTCAGCTACGAGAAGATGCGGAACATGCTCAAGCAGGAGCTCGAGAACCATTTCCGGCCCGAGTTCCTCAACCGCGTGGACGAGATCGTCGTGTTCCACAAGCTGACGCACCAAGACCTCACGCAGATCGTGGACTTGGAGCTGCGGAAGGTCGAGCGGCGCCTCAAGGACCACGGGCTGAAGCTGGAGCTCACCGCCGAGGCCAAGGACTTCCTGCTGGAGAAGGGCACGGACGAGAAGTTCGGCGCCCGGCCCCTTCGCCGGGCGATCGAGCAATGCGTCGAGGATCCGCTCAGCGAGAACATCCTCCGCGGCCTGTACAAGGGCAAGGACATGCTGCGCGTCGTCGTCGAAGAGGCCGACGGCGAGAAGAAGCTGAAGTTCGAGGCGATGCTTTCCAGCGACGCGAAACGGCCGCAACTCGCCGCGGCCGGAGCGGCCGGAGAGGCGACGTAACGAGACGAGCGACTCCGTTTCGCCCGCCGCCTGCGGCGTGCGTTGAAGCGGAGGCATCTATCCAACTCCAGACAGACATCGTTCTGCGAGCCCCCGCCCGTCGGCTGAGGGCTCGCGTTCTTTCCATGGGAACCGCATAATTGACTTGAAAGCAGACTGCGTGGCCGGGCTCTGCGAGCGCCCTGCCGACGCGTGGATGTACGCAGCGGCGTCGCCGGAGCCGAGCCGCAGCCGACGGATGCGGCGCCTGCGACGTGCAAGCGTGAGGCGTTCGCAACGCCGTTCGACTCGTGATCTCAAGCCGAGAGGAGCATGGGACGCGCCATGCAGGAGATGACGCCTTGAACCGACGCGGACGAAGCCAACAAGGCAAGGATCGGAAGCCGCCGCTATCAAAGCAGCCTCCGAAACAACAGCGGAAGAAGAGCAGCGGCGCGCGTTGGATGATTCCCGTGGTTCTGCTGCTGGCGGGAGGGGCGGCGCTCTGGCTGGGCGTGCTGCGGCCTCGCCAAGAACCGCAACGACCTCCGGAGCCTGTTGAACCGCTCAAGAACGTCCTGTTGATCACGATGGACACAACACGGGCGGACTACCTGGGCTGCTACGGTTGGCCGGGCGCCGCCACGCCTAACATCGACCAGTTTGCGGTCGAGGGCGCTCGCTTTGCTCGGTGCGCAGCCTGTACACCGCAGACGCTGCCCTCGCATTGCACCATCATGACGGGCACGTATCCGTACGTTCACGGAATCCGACGAAACGGCGTGGCCCGGCTCGCCGATGCGAACGTCACGCTCGCGGAGACGCTTCGTGAGGCCGGCTTCGCCACGGAGGCGATCGTCGCTTCCGTCGTTCTCCACGGCCGCCACGGCCTCACGCAGGGCTTCGATGAGTACGTTGACGTTCGCCCGGGCCCGACGTCGAACCCGGCCGCGGCGGAGCGCAAGGCCGGCGAGGTCGGCGACCTTGCCACGTCAGCTTTGCAGAAGCTGGCCGGCGGCGACCCAGGCGCGGCGGCACAGCCGCGGAAGCCGTTCTTCCTCTGGGTTCACTTCTACGATCCGCATTACCCATACGAATCGAGCCGCCACGCCGACGAGAACTCGCCGGCGGCGTATGCCGACGAGATCGCGGCGATGGACGTTCAGATCGGCCGGCTGATGACGGCGCGGCGCGCCCACGGCCGGGCGCGCGACACGCGGGTCGGCCGCGTGGGCGACCACGGCGAGGGCCTGGGACAGCATGGCGAATCCCAACACGGGTACCTCCTCTACGAGACGACCCAGCATGTCCCCTTGATTGTCTGGGGCCCCGGCGTCGTGCCCAGGCGCGAGCCTGTCGCGTCCCAGGTGAGGACCCTCGACGTGATGCCGACGATCCTCGATTACCTCGGGCTGCCGGAGGCGCCGCCGGCGCAGGGCATCAGTCTCCGGCCCATGATCGAAGCGCCGAAGGCCTGCGCGGACCTGCCCGCTTACAGCGAGACGATGTTGCCGGCCGAGGAGTTGGGGCTCTCGCGATTGCGGGCCATCAGCCACGGCGGATGGAAGTACATCCACGCTACTCGGCCCGAGCTGTACGATTTGACGACGGATCGGGAAGAGCGGCACAATTTGGCGGACCAGCGCGCCGAGGTTGCGGCTCGGTTGAAGGAGGAGTTACGGAGCATCTTGGCGGAGGCGCCGCCGCCGCCGGACGCCCGGGCGGCACCGGTCAGGCTATCAGCGGCGGAAGCCCAGAAACTCGCCAGTCTGGGCTACCTGGGTGCGCAGGGCGACGAGGCGGACGAGGAGCCGGTTTCGAACGAACTGTTGACGTTCGAGCCCGAGGGGGACAATCCGGCAGATCACATCCAGGCAATCGAGACGCTGGTCGAGGGGCATCGACGCTCGGCGTGGGGAGACGATGCGCGGGCCGAGCCCCTGCTGCGGTCGGCCGTGGAGTCCTTTCCGGAATCGGCGACGCTGTGGGCGGAATGGGCTCGCGTGATAACAAGACTGGGACGGGAAGGAGAGATCATCGAAGTTTGCAATCAAGTCCTGGCGAAGCACCCGGCGTCCAAGCAGACGCGCTTCTCGTGCGCACGGCGGCTGGCACGGATCGGGCGGCAGGATTTGGCAATCGAAACGCTCAGAGCTGGCACGGAACTCCTGCCCAATGACGGCGAGATGCACCGGGAGTTGGCCGATGCGCTGATGGCCATGCAGCGGTTCGGCGAAGCGCAATCCAGCTACGAGCAAGCGATCGGGCTCGACCCGCGCGACGCGAAAGCCCTGCTGGGCATGGGCCGATTGTGTGCGAGAACCGGGCGATACGCCGAGGCGGAGAAGTACCTGCGTGACGCGATCGCCATCGAACCAGATTGGCCCGTCCTGCAGCGTGAACTCGATGACGTGCTGAAATTAAAGGCCGAGGAAGGCGAGGCGTAAGCGCGGCTTTCACGTCACGTCCATCAGAACGACCGAAACGTCGTCGGAATGGCTCAGGCTGCCGGGAGAGTTATCCAGGCGGCCGCGGAGTCGGTTGAGCAGATCGTCGGCGGGCAGCCGCAGCCAATCGTCGATCTCGGGCGCCAACTCGGGCAATTGCGGCATCGGACGGCGATTCGTGATGAGCACCGGTTCGATCCCGTCGCTGTAGACCAGCACGCGATCACCGCTCTGGAGTTGAACGGACTCATCCGTGAAGCCTTGTCCGGGGATCAATCCGAGCACGCATCCTTCGCCGCGCAGCTCGTGCATCTGGCCATCCGACCGAATCAACAGCGGCGGCGGATGGCCCGCGACGGCGTAGTCCAGCTTCAGCGATTGCGTCTCGACCATGCCGTACCAGCCGGTGATGAACTGCGAATCGCGCAGCGCCTGGGCGGCCAGTTGGTCGTTGAGCATACTGAGAACGCTCGCCGGCCGAATCAGCTCGTAGTCATTCTCCAAGATGCGTTTCGTGCGGATGGCGTGCTTGATGTACATGGTCAGCAGGCCCGAGGCCACGCCGTGGCCCACGGCATCGGCGAGGTACAGGCCGACGTGCCGCTCGTCCAGGCGGAAGACGTCAAAGATGTCGCCGCTGACCCACGTGCACGGGCGAAACAGCGTGGCGAAACGGACGCGGCCGGTCTGAGGCAGCTCCTTCGGAAGGAACTCGCGCTGGAGCTTGGACGCCAGTCGCAGTTCGCTTTGCGTCTCCTCGAACTGCTTGCTGAGCGTCTCGCTGAGTCGTCGGATGCTATCGACCTGTTTGTCGATGAGGCGCATGACGGCGCGGGATCGCGCCAGGGCCAGGAGCACGCCCTCTACCTTGTCGATGGAAGCGTCGGGCGGCAGGCAGACCGTGCCGAAGCCGTAACCGGCGAACAGCCAGGGCCGGTTGGACAGGATCAACACGCCGACGCGATGACGTCGCAGCAGTTCGAGGTGCCATTCTTGCTCGGCATATCGCGGTCCGGACGCGGCCGGATCGCCCGTCCCTCGATCGATCAGCACGGCGGCGTCGTAGGCGCGGTTGAAGTTGGCTCGCTCGACGTCCTTGCTACAAACGCTCCGGCATTGGCACCAATCCGTGGCCTCGACCAGTCGCTGCACCAGGGGCGGTCCGGCGTCCGTTTGACCGACGATCGCGACGCGCATGACCGGACGCAACAAGGAGCGGGCATGCGCATGAACCGCGAGGTTCGTTGGGGCCTGGCTGATGATCGATTCCTGCATGGAGACGCCGGAGGATGGACTTCGATCTTGGTCAAGGCGCGTTTTCGGACGCGCACGACGCGAGCCCGTACCGGGCGCCGCTTCCGATTGTTCGGCCGTTATCGACGGGCAGTTAAGCATCATCTCGGCTGGCGGGCGTCGCCGTGCCGTGCAGCATCGGTTCGTCGGTTGTCGACTTGAAGCCGCGCTGATAAGTTGCCGCCATGTCCTCCGGCGAGTCGATTCCAGAAGCGCCCGAGAGCCGTGCCTGCCCGGACGAGAACCAAGCCCGCCCGGACGAGGTCCGTGCCCGACCGGCCGACCAGCCCGATTCCTGCCGCGCGCCGCCGTGCGCGAGAAGCCTCGCCGACGCGCGGTCATCGCCCCCACGAGTCGGTTGGATCATGACCGCGCTGGCGGTCTTGGCCGTCGCGAGCTTGCTGGCCAAGACCTCGGACGGAAGACCGTTGTTGCCTGTCTGGGGCGACCTCCTCGCGCAGGCCCCGTTGATTGTCTTCTGGTGGCATTGCCGGTGCGGTTGGTTCAAGCCCAAAGCGCTGACGGGCCCCGCAGCGGTCGACGGCTGGCTGACCCTGTTCGTGGTCGGCGGCGCGACGGTCGCCGCCTTGAGCCTCGACGATCCAGCCGTGATCTTCACGGCCCTGTCGCTCTTCATCTCCGGCAACCTGGTCGTCGGCCGTTGCGCCCATCTGGGCCGTCGAGCCACGGAACTGATTGACCAACCGATCTGCCTCTTGCGGGCGATGGTCCGGCCGTGGCTCCTGCTGATGTTGACGGCCACGATCCTGCTGTCCATGCCGCTGGCGACCCAATCGGCCGTGCCGGACTACCAGCACAACTTCTGGCAGCACGTCCTGAACAGCGCCTACGCGGCGGTCGGGGCGGCGTGCCTGGTCGGCGCGACGATCTACAGCTTCGGCGACGAGTACAGGCTGTTCGGGCAGATGGTTCTGGTCCTGACGACGCAGGCTGCCGGCCTCGGATTCGCGACGCTGGGCTTCGCCGTCTTTCGCTCGTTCCTATGGCGGCGGCTGCGGTTGCGAACCGTGCTGCTGACCTACCTCGTCCTACAGCTTCTGGCCATCGTGGTCATGTTCGACGCCTGGCACGAGCAGGATGCCGCCGGTGCGTGGGAGCGGTTCTGGTGGAGCGCCGTACACGCGACCGGCGCAACGTGGAACAGCAGCCTCCTGATGAAGAACAACGGGCTGCTCAGCTACCTGGCCGATTCGAGGATCTTCCTCAGCATGACAACGCTGTCGATCGTCGGCTCGCTCGGCGCGCCCGTCGTGCTGGGCTTGATCGTCTCCTGCCGGCCGCCGAAGCCGCGTTCGTCGCAGCCGCCGCACCGCGATGACAACCAACCGGCAGTCGCTTCCGTTTCGCTCGGCGCTGCCGTCCTGTCTGACGCATCCGTCTTGCCGGGCGATACCGTCCCGCCCAACGCGTCCGTTCCGCCGGGCGCATCTGTCTCGCCTAGCGCGTCCGGTTCATCGGCCGCTTCTGCCTCGTTGGAACGGGCATCGCGTACGCCATCCAAACCGCTCGAGGCAAACGGCCGCGTCGCGCAGCCCGTCGCGCCGCTGCCCTGGCATAACGTGCCCGCATGGGAGGCGGCGGCGGCGCTTGCGCTTCTGGTGATTCCCGCGTTGCTCCTGTTCTTCTTCGAAACGCCCTGGGGGCCGCGCATCGCCTGGCGTCTGCCGGAAGACTGGGTGGCCGCAAGGCCGATCGAGTTGGAGGCAGGCGGCATCTCCCTACGCGACGACATGAATCACCCGACGCGATGGACGCTGTGCGTCTTGATTGCGGCGACGGCCCGGTCGGCCGGCTTGCAGAGCATCTCGCTCTCCGAAGGGACAATCTCGTGGCCGACGTTCGGCCTCCTCCTGCTGCTGATGCTGATCGGCGGTTCGGCGGGCGGCGTCGCCGGCGGCATGCGCACAACAGGCCTGCTGCTGTTTGCGTCGACGTTGCTGAAACGACGCCCATTCCGGCCCCCTGCGCCCGCTTCCTCCGCGGCACGACGCCGCGTTTCTCAGCCGGAGGCGCGACAACCGTCTCCCAACAACGCGCCGACGGTTGGCCCGCCCAACGGTGCAAGGCGATCCGCAGGCAACCGTCGCAGCGACTCGACGTCCGTTGCTCGAACAGGCGGACGCGATTCGCCTGAACTTGCGGAGGCGCGAAGACTGTTGCTTTGGACGCCTGTCGCGTTTGCTTGCGGTTGGATCGTCTTCAACGCCGCGGCGGTCTGCGTGTTGTCGATGAGCACGCAGGCGACGCCTTACGAGCGGGTCTTCGATGCCGTCGCGGCCGCCAACGGCGTCGACCTATCCACGGGCATCACGCCGCATTTGACGGGGTTGGGACGACTGGCCATGATCGGGATCATCGCAACGGGCCGCGTCGCTCCCCTATGGTTCTGGTGCTGGCTGTCTCAGAGGTTGTCCCGTTGCACGAGCGGGCCTCGTCGCGCATCCGACTGCGGTGGAAGATGGACGAGACAATCGTGAGGACAATGCGGCGCCAGCATCCGACGGGCCGAGGCCGCGCTATCGCAACGGCCATCGGTTGCATGGCCCTTTTGGGCGGCCTATTGCTGGCGGCGGGCGGGGTGTGCGGCTGTGCCGCGCCGGCAGGAGAGCCGCTACGGGTCAAGTCTCGCGTCAGCGTGGTTCGAGGCGAACGACCCGGCATGGTGCGCATCGAGGGCATCGGGGCCATCCGCGGCTTCGCCAACGGCCGGGACGCCACGTTCGTGCATTGTCTCGAACTTGTGCTGGAGGCGATGGGCACCCGTGTCGATTACGACGAGCTGATGGGTGTCAGCGGGCTGGCATTTCGAACGCAGTTTCGCATCGACCGTTGGGATCCGGGCAATCCCGATCCCCTGGTCGGGGCGGACTGTCTGCCAACATTGTTCGCGGCGATCGGATGGGGATACGAGGTCTGGGTCGTGCGCCGCGACGAGTTGGCCGAGGCCGACGCCTTGCGGCGGAGCATCCGACAAAGCATCGATGCCGGCGCGCCGGTGCTGGCGGCGAACCTGATACCGCCGGAGGACTGGGGCATCATCACCGGATATCGGCGGGACGGCGCCTGGCTGTGCCGGGCGTACAACGGCGGCGCCGAGCGGTCCGACAAGACGGCGACCGGTTGGCCCACGGCTGTCGTTTTTCTGACGCGCCCCACGGGCAAGTCCAACGCGCCGCAGAGGCACAAGGACTCGCTTCGGCGGGCCGTCGAGATGCAGGACGTGAAGATTCACGACTCGTACGCCCTGGGCGCCCAGGCCTTCGAAGAATGGCGCCGCAGCCTGCGTTCGGTCCGCGACGCCCAATACGTCCATGCCAACTTCTGGACCTACATCGGGCTGATCGACGCGCGTGCGGCGGCCGTCCGGTATCTTCGCTCGATCGCCGAGGAATTCGGCCCTCAAAAGATCTACGTCAGCGAGGCCGCCGACTGGTACGACAAGGAGGTCCGCCTGCTCCTGGACGGCCTGAACGACGTGCCGTCGGAACGACTCTATCGCGATTCAATTCCTCCGGTCGAGACGCGAGCGAGGCAGATCGACACGTTGGGACAGGCGCAGAGCATGGAACAAAGCGCCGTCAGCGCGCTGCGGAAGGCGGTTTGATGCCGAACGCTTCATAGCGCTTCCGCTTGCGATGCAGCGCCGCCCGGGCAGCCGCAGCCGAACGCGCCCCTCCCAAGGAGCTTTCCCCCCAACGAAGCGGCGCCGCTCACGAGGCAGCGGGACCACGAAGCATTGCCGTCCGAAAAGTCGCAATGCTCACAGGACAACGCTCCCTGCCGGCTGCGATTCGGACGCACGCGTGGGAGACCTGAACTTCGCCAGGCGCTGCCGAATCGAGACGCGCTGCGATCCAAGAGCGCGACGCGTGGGGGCGAGAGGCGATCCCGCGATACGACGCACATGCCGACATCATGAAGTTATGGGAAGCAACTCGACCGCCGCTCCTTGATGCGAACGATGCTCCTCTGTATACTGGACAATCAGCGGGCCTGATAGTCTCTTGAGGAGGTGCGCGAGGAGAGGATCGCAAGCGGCGTGACGGCGGTCGACTTCGACTTTCCGCGGTCCACGACAGGCGCCCAAGTCGGGGATTGCGGCCTCCGCATCTCAGGCCCTTCACGGGCCTGCGGCCTCGCGGGGAGGAACACCGCTTGCTGTCTTCAGCGGCTCGGGGGTGGAGCTCTACCGGTTTTAAGTGCAGCGGAAGGGCCGAGAAAGCGATGGGCGCAAGCCATGCGCCGTCCGCCTTTTGGGCGATCGAACGAGGCGGCTCTTGCCGGGCAGCATTGCTCATCCGCCAGCCGTTACGCATCGATGTCAATCTGGCGTTTTTCCGGGTCATTGCGGCTTCGGAATGCACCCGATGGAGGCGCGCATCCTCAGCGGTGGAACACACATGTCTCGGGTCGCGACCGCAGAAGCCGCGGACGCTCCACAAGGCTCGAGCGAGGGAGCAAAGCAATGCAATCGAATCCTGTTTTCCATCCCGGATGTAGGACTGCCGGCCGGCCCGTCGCCATCGTGACGGCCTTGCTCGCGCTCTTCGCGGTTAACGCGACGGCGAGCGCGGAGCCAAGCCGATCTGCGAATTACCTAATCGTCACGGCCAGCGATTACAACAACACGACGCCGCTGAACCAGTTCGTCACGCATAAGACCAACATGGGCTTCAACGTCACCGTGTACAGCGTGGCCTCTGGGACCACGCGTGAAGCGATCAAGGCGTACATTCGGAGCCTCTTTGCGACCCCGGGAACTCGGCCGCGGTACGTGTTGATCGTCGGCGACACGGATGGGTCAAGCGCGACGCACAACACGATCCCGCACTGGGTGGGCGGCGGCAGTCGACAGGCGACGACCGACTTGCCCTACGCCTGTATGGATGCGGGGGATGACTGGTATCCGGAATTCACGGTCGGCCGGTTCTCGGTGCGCGACACAACTCAACTCCAGGCGGTCGTGGATAAGACGATCGTCGTGGAGACCGGAGACTACGTTGATCCGACCTACGCGAAGCGCGCCGCGTTCCTCGCAACGAACGACATGACCAGCGGAGCCGAGGAAACGCACAACGAGATGATCGAGACGTACATGACGCCCAACGAGTACGAGAGCATCAAGGTGTACGCCCGGCTGGGCGGCGGCACCAGCGACATCACCAACGCGGTCAACCGGGGCTGCGTCTTCGCCGTGTACTTCGGGCACAGCGGAAGCACGGGATGGTCGACGCCTGCGTTCGGGCAGAGCAACGTCCAGAACCTGGCCAACGCCGGCCTGTACGGCCTAGTGTTCGGTTTCTCGTGCAATACGGCGCACTTTGATTATGACGAATGCTTCGGTGAGACCTGGTTGCGGGTCCCCAACAAGGGCGCCGCGGCATACCTCTCCGCCTCCAACTACGTCTGGTGGGGGAGCTGGTCGGCATGGGAATCCTCCCGTCGTATGGAGACGTACTTCTTCGAGTCGTTCTTTGTGAAGGACCTCTGGGAAATCGGGCCGGCCTGGTTGTCGGCGTGCTACGCGCTGCTGAACGATCCCGACTTCGGCCCGAACCACGACCACACGCGCAACATCTTCGAGCAGTTCGTCATCCTCGGTGATCCGTCCTTGCGCTTGCCCAAGGGCGACGGATTCTCCCTGCACGTCGCCCCCGCGGCGCGGGACTTGTGCTCGCCGCCGGCCGACGAAACGACGTATGCGATCGAGGTGGAGCAGCACGGCGACTTCAACGAGGCCGTGACGCTCAGCGCGACGGGGACGCCGACCGGCGCCACGGTGGATTTCAGCGTCAACGGACAGCCGCCGCCGTTCGATTCGATTCTCACGCTGGGCAACCTCACGGGCTGCGCCCCAGGGCACTACACGATCCGGATCGAGGGGACGTCGGCGACAAAGGAGGCCGTGAAGTTCGTGGATTTGTTCTTGTCGGGCGCGACGCCGGGGGCGGTGGTGCTGACCAGCCCGCCGAACGGCGCTTTCGATGTGGCCCGACGACCGACGTTGCAATGGCAGGCCTCCGCCCAGACCACGACCTATGACGTGCAAGTCGCGCGGGATCTCGAATTCACGAATGTCGTCTACACGGCGCAGTCTTCCGAGCCGAGCCATTCGGTCGTCCTGAACCTGGACACGGACACGTTGTATTACTGGCGCGTCCGCGCGGTGAACGGATGCGGCGACAGCGGGTATTCGGCGCCGTTCAATTTCACGACGGTTGCAGTCGTCGATTACTTCACGCAGATGTTCTCCGACGGCGCCGGCTTCGACCTATTAAACAAGATGTTGGTCCTGACGCCCGACGGCTCCGGCAACGTCTATGGTGCGTGCGTGGAAGACATCACCGCGCTTCCGACCGATCCAACCGGAGGCACGACGCTCTCCTTGGCCGACGACAACAGCGTGCCGGTGACGCTGGGCGACAGCCGGACGGTCGAGCTGTACGGCTTGGCCTACAGCACGTTCCACGTGGGGAGCAACGGCTACGTCACGTTCACGGCGGGCGACGGCAACTACCAGGTCAGCCTGGACGCGCACTTCAACTTGCCACGCATTTCCGCGATGTTCGCGGATTTGAACCCGGAGGCGGGCGGCAGCATCAGTTGGCGGCAACTCGACGACCGCGCGGCGGTGACGTGGAGCGGCGTGCCGATGTGGGGCACCAGCAACTACATCACAATGCAGATTGAGATGTTGTTCAACGGCGACATTCACCTCGCATGGATTAACAACAACCCGACGCGAACCTGCCTGACGGGTCTGTCGGAAGGCAGCGGAACGCCGAGCGATTTCGAGGAATCCGATCTCTCGGCTTATCTGGAATGCGCGCACGCGGACGACATGAACTGCGACGGGGTCTGGGACCTGGACGACGTGGGCCCGTTCGTCCTGGCGCTGCTTGACCCGGCCAGCTACGAAGCGGCGTATCCCGATTGTGATATGATGAACGGCGACCTCAACGACGACAGCGCGCTCGACGGCGCGGACATCTCGGCGCTCGTTGACGCGTTGATCCCCTAGAACCCGCCATCGGGTCGCGGGCGAAAGGCCCGAACACGGTGGGAGGAGGAAACAAATGCCAGGGAAAGAGAAGAGCGTTTTTTCGGGTCGGTTGAGCGGCGCGTGTGCGACGTTGTTGGTCGCGCTCGCGGCCGGCGCGGCATCGGCGGGCGAGGACGCGGGCCGGTCGGGGAATTACCTGATCGTCACGGCCGGCGATTACGTCAACTCGGCGCCGCTGAATCAGTTCATTACGCACAAAACCAACATGGGATTCAACGTCGCCGTGTACCACGTGCCTTCCGGGACCGCGCGGACGGCGATCAAGACGTACATTCAGAGCCTCTACGCGGTTCCGGAAACCCGGCCGCAGTATTTGCTGATCGTGGGCGACACAGATGGGTCGAGCGCCACGAGCAACACGATCCCGCATTGGGTGGGCAGCGGCAGCCGACACGCGACGACGGACTTGCCCTACACCTGCATGGGCACGGGGGACGACTGGTATCCGGAGTTCCCGGTGGGCCGGTTCTCCGTCCGCACGACGACACAACTCCAGGCGGTCGTGGACAAGACGATCTTCGTGGAGACCGGAAGCTTTGGCGACCCAACCTACGCGAAGCGCGCAGCGTTCCTGGCGACGAACGACACGACCGCCGATGCCGAGGTGCTCCACGATTACATCATCGCGACCTACATGGCGCCGAACGAGTACGAGAGCACCAAGGTGTATGCCCGGCTCGGCGGCGACGCGGGCGATATCACGGAGGCCGTCAACCGCGGGTGCGTCTTCACCGTGTACTTCGGGCACAGCGATGACGGCGGTTGGTGGGCGCCGTCGTTCGACTCCGGCGATGTCCAGAGCCTGTCCAACGCCGGTCTGTACGGCTTGGTGTTCGGCTTCTCGTGCAACACGGCGCACTTCGACTACTCCGAGTGTTTCGGCGAGACCTGGCTGCGCGTCCCCAACAAGGGCGCCGCAGCATACCTGTCCGCCTCGAACTACATCTGGTGGTCCTCGTATTCGGACTGGGAGTCCTCTCGCCGGATGGAGAAGTACTTCTTCCGTGCGTTCTTCGAGCGAGACATCTGGGAAATCGGGCCGGCCTGGTTGTCGGCTTGCTATGCGTTGCTGGCCGATCCGGCCTACGGCCCGAGCCACGACCACACGCGCAACATCTTCGAAGAGTTCGTCATTCTCGGCGATCCATCGCTGCGGCTGCCCAAGGGCGACGGCTTCTCCTTGCGGATCGGTCCCATGAGCCGCGACCTGTGCGCGCCGCCGGCCAACGAGACGACGTATGTGATCGAGGTGGAGCAGCACGGCGACTTCAACGAGGTCGTGACGCTCAGCGCGGCGGGCGCCCCGCCCGGCGCGACGGTGGATTTCAGCGTCAACGGTCAAACGCCGCCGTTCAGTTCGGTTCTGACGCTAGGCAACCTGACGGGCGGTTCTCCGGGGCACTACGCGATCGAGATCGAGGGCACGTCTGCAACCAAAGAGGACATGAAGATCGTCAATCTGTACCTGTCGGACGCGGCGCCGGGAACGGTCGTGCTGACCAGCCCGCCGAACGGCGCCGTGGACGTGCCCAAGCGGCCGACGCTCGATTGGCAAGCGGCGTCACAGACCAGCACCTACTACCTGCAGATCGCGACCGACCCCGGATTCAGCAACGTCGTTTACTCGGCGTCCGGGACGCAGCCAAGCCACACGGTGTCGTCAGATCTGGGAACCGACAGCACCTATTACTGGCGTGTCCGGGCGGTGAACGGATGTGGCGACAGCGGATTCACGGCGCCGTTCAGCTTCACGACCGTCGCAATTGTGAATTACTTCACCGAGGAATTTCCCAGCGGCGCCGGATGGGACATGAACGGCCTGAAGGTCGTTTGGCGGCCCGTCGGATCAGGCAATTTCTACGACGAGTGCACGGAGTCCATCAGCGCCCTTCCAACGGATCCCGCGGGCAGTGCGCATTTCTCGATCGGCGACGACGACTTCAAGCAGGTCGTACTGGGCGACAGCCGAACGGTGCAGCTCTATGGACTCGCCTACCCGACGTTCTACGTGGGCAGCAACGGGTTCATCACGTTCACGGCCGGGGACGATAACTGGCAGGTCTCGGTGGACAGCCACTTCAACCTGCCGCGCGTCTCCGCGATGTACGCCGACCTGGATCCCACGGCGGCCGGATGGATCGGTTGGAAGCAATTGAGCGATCGTGTCGCGGTGACGTGGAGCGGTGTCCCGATGTGGGGCACGGGCAACTACATCACCATGCAGGTGGAGATGTTCTGGAACGGCGAGATTCACGTCAGTTGGTTGAGTACGGCAACGAAGACCGCGATCGCCGGTTTGTCAGAGGGCAACGGAACGCCGTCGGACTACGTGGAAACAGACCTCTCGGCAGCCCTCGGCTGTACGCACGCAGGCGATCTGAATTGCGACGGATCTTGTGACGGCGGCGATGTTGCTCCGTTCGTACTGGCCTTGCTCGATCCGATGGGCTATGAATCCGCTTATCCGGAATGTGACATGATGAACGGCGACATGAACGGCAGCGACTCGGTGGACGGCGACGACATCGCGGCGTTCGTTGAGGCGGTGCTTCCATGACGAGCCGTCGACGGCGGCAGGAAGTCGCTTGCGAGTGCAGGGGCAGGGGGTATTTGGAAGACAGCCTGAGGAGGCAAACTCCAATGCGAACAAAGGGAATGCTGACGCGAGCCATCGGACCGATTCTGGTGTTGACGGCGCTGGCGGACGCAAGCGGCCCGTCCGCGGCGCAGGACAGATGGGTCGACGCGACGGAGGGCGCCGTGAATCAGGGCGCCGCCGCCCGACAGCCGACGGTCGAGACCGACTGGGTTGATGAGACCGGCGTGCAGGCGACCATCCGCCTCCAGGGCGTGGG
>CAZERK010000030.1:418-14719 GCA_964514515.1 uncultured Planctomycetaceae bacterium | reverse complement strand
CCTCCCCTATCCTGGCTATCCCCCACCCGAAGCAGACCGATGGGGCTCCTGGGAGGTCAACGGCAACAGCTATCCCATCAACTGGTATTGGATGCAGGGCACACCGCATCCAGACTACATGCTGGAATCGATGCACGCCTACGGCAGCGCGACGCTCCAGAAGAAGACGGGCGTGGCGGCATGCAAGTTCGTGGTCTTCATGGAAGCGGCGATGAACGCCTACATGTATGACGCGCGGCCGTCCGACGGCTCATACGGACAGAGCCTGCTCCAACAGCTTGGGAGAGGCTGGCACGGTCGGTTTTCGACCTATTGCATGGCCATGTGGGACGGCCATGCGGAATACAGCTACGTTGATACGAGGTACACCGACAGCCCAAGCCACGACATCTGGCCGGAGCCGGACACGCCCTGGCCGTAGCCTCGGCCTGGGGCGGAAGCCGAATGCGGCCGACTTCCGTCCGGCCGCAAAGAAACGGGAGCAGCCGATCCAGGCAACGCGGCCCCACGCAACGGGCCGCCCACGACGCGGCAGCGAGGGCGCCATGAAAGCAACGAAAACAGCCTACACGCTGGTTGAGATGCTGTGCGTGATCGCGATTATCTCGGCGCTGTTGGCCTTGCTCTTGCCCGGTTTGTCGAGGATTCGTGAGGAAGGCAAGCGGACGGTCTGCATGGCCAACGAACGAGGCATCGGCGCGGCGTTCTTCCTATACGCCAAGACAGTGCCGGAGGTCTTCCCGGCCATCGCCCAGACGTACGTGAATGACGGCTCGGACAACATGCGGCTGTTCTACAGCGCAGATCGGACGGCCCAGCCGACGACGACGGGCATCCCTTCGCCGACGGTGGATTTGTGGGCCGTCGTTCGCCCGAGTTTCGCGGTACCGCGGCAGTTCGTGTGTCCCAGCACGCTGGACGCGCCGGACCCGGCGGTGGACGTGACGGCCTATTACGATTTCCTGGGACCGGCGAACCTGAGTTACGCCTACCAGTATCAACACGACCCCAACCGCCAGACGATCGGATTGACGTCCGAGGCGATCTTCCCCGTCCTGGCGGACGCCAATCCGTACATCAAGGGCGGCATCACTGCTCCGCTGTCGACGGATCGGACGGGACCCGGCCGTGGAAACAGCGTCAACCACGCGAACCGCGAAGGGCAGAACGTGCTGTTCCAGGACGGCCACGTGGTTTTCGAGGCGGGGCCGGACGTCGGCCTGTCAGGCAAATTCCAGACGAGTTCCATACCGTATGGCCCGCGCGGACGCGACAACTGCTACACCACGCACGTAGTGAACTCGCAAGTGGACTGGGGCAACGACCCGCCGACGTACAGCGGCTCTTCGGGCCTGTGCGATCTGGGCGACAAGTCCGACGCCTGCCTGGTGCCGTAAGGCCGCGGGCGTGGGGAGGATCGCCGTCTAACCGCAGCCAGCCGGCGATCGATAGACCTCGCAACGATGGAGGCGATGGCCATGACTCCTGCAACAGCCTGCAAGTGCGTTCAGGTCCGGCCCCGATTCCACGCTCCGCTCCGACGCCGAGGCGTGACGATTCTGGAGATGCTCCTGGTTATCACGGTCATTGCGTCTCTGCTCGTCGTCATGACGCCCGCATTGCGTGCCGGCCGCGGCGAAGCCCAGATTGCGACCTGTTTGAACAACCTCCAGGGAATCGTCCAGACGGCCGGCGTCTACAGCGAGGACCACGCCTCGAGCAGCAAGAGCGGCTGCCCAGCCTTGCCGTGGTATCTTGACACTTCACAGTATTCCGGCGTCATGTGGGTATCCGAGTACATCTACGGCGGTTTCCGCACCACAATTGACAACCCGCTCTATCCCGCTTCGGACACGTCCATCATTCCGACGGAAAACCGGCCGTTTAACAAGTACATCGCCCCCGGGATCAGGGACCCCGCGGGAGGACGAGCGGCGCCGATCAAGCAATACGTCTGTCCCGCGGATACGTGGGCCGGCACGCCAAACATACAAGATCCCGGCGAGCCGCCGGAACCAGGGGCGCGTTATGCTTGTTGGGAGGCCAACGGCAACAGCTATCCCCTGAGTTGGTATTGGATGAACGGCACGCCCTATCCCGACTACGATCTGGACGTCATGCACCCCTATGGCAGTGCCACGCTGGCGAGGAAGGTGGGCGGCGCGGCCGGCGAATTCGTCATCTTCATGGAAGGGTTGATGAACGCCTACATGTATGACGCCAGGCCGCCGGACGGCTCCCAAGGTCACAGTGAGCTACAAGAGCTCGGCTACGGTTGGCACGGCCGATACTCGACTTACAACATGGCGATGTGGGACGGGCACGTCGAGAGCCGTTTCATCGATACGCGCTATACCGCCGGGCAGGGCTACGACATCTGGCCGGAGCCGGACACGCCTTGGCCGCCCCACTAGCCGTAGAGCGTTCTTGGTTCGAATGTAGCGTACCCCCCGTGTGGGGACGCAGTTTCGCCAATGCTGACCTGTCGCCGTGTGCGTCGGCCACAGGGGGCCAGCGCTACACGCAATCGTAAACCGGTATAGCCGCCCGGAGCTGAACAGGACTGAATCCAAGGTCAGGGCGGACGTCAACGAACACGGGACACGGCGAGGCGCCTGTCCCCGCTTGCCACCGCTGGGCCGTCGTCTTGGTCTGCGGCAGAGCGTTTCGAACCCTGAGAGCCCCGGCCTTGGCCGGCGGGGGGCCGCACAGCACGCCAACGCGCCCCCTGCGATGACGACCGCACTCCGCATTCAAACACGGCCTGGAAGCAGATGCGGGCGAGATGCAGCCAAGACCGAAAGGACGGCTCGCCTTGACGACGGCTTCCTCTATTCGTCGTCCTCGCCCGCCTTTGAAGCCGCCTCGGCTGGTTCGTCGCCGTCCTGCTCACTCTGTTCGTCCGCGACTTCCTCGTCAGCCTGTTCTTCCGACTCGTCCGTGTCGGCTTCATCAGCTTGGTCGTCCGGTCCCTCGTTCTCGGTCTCGGCGGCCTGCTCGTCCGGTTCATCCGCTTCAACGTCGTCGCCCTCGGATTGCGCCGACGCAGCTTCTTCCTCCGGCCTCACAGGTTCCGATGAGGGCTCGGGTGACGCCAGAGCCGCAGATTCCTCGTTTGGGCGAGACGCTTCTCTATCCGCCTCCGCGGCGGCGTTTGCCTTGCGAAACACATCCAAAGGCTCGTAGGAGACTTGGCGTGCCGGCAGCAGCTTAACCTGCTTCTGATCAGCAACGTAGTCAAAGTCAGCGCCGGGCTCGCCATCCGGCATGAGGCCGGCGATCGCGCGTTGCGCCTGTCGAGGCGGGTCCTGCGATTTCTGACAGCCAACGACGACGGTAGCCATCGTCATCAGCGCGCAAACCAAACTGAAACGCATCATGGTCGCCCCCTTCGAGACTCCCTCCCGCCGACTTCGTGGACTCTTGCCGCCGTCGAAACGGCGCTTTCTGGCGCGGCGCACAGCGGAGCGTTCCGGACGACGCCCCGTGCGCAACCATGCAACACGCTGCGAACACGGGCCTCTGCTGCGATGAACCTGGCGCCTGGGCTCTGCGGCCGCCAACTCATTTTCGAGCATAAGCTTAACAAGCCAACTTGTGAGAATCAATCGGCCGGCGCCCGGGTGTCTGGAAACGCATATGGCCGGCGGAGGCGGCGTCCGTCTCACGCGCATCGTCGTGCTTTCGAGGAGAACACGATACCGAAGCGATCGGACTCTGGGGGAGACGGCGACGTCATCTCTGTTCCGCAGGGGCTGGCAGCGGCGTGAAGTGCGCTGCGCAGCGTGGCTCGTAGTCGTCCAGGCCGCCGACCATGTTCGCAGGGTCGACCGGCGTCATACGTTGCGTAAACGGCGAGGGCCGACCGCAAACCCTGCACGGCGCCTCCATCGTCACGACCTCGTCGGCGATGCCAGCCAACTGCGGCATAGGCTCAAAGGGCCGTCCCCAAGCGTCGTGACTGATGCCCGCCACGATGACCGTGCGGCCGCTTGACAGGAGTTGCCGCACAATTGGAACGAGGGCCATCTTGAAAAAATGCCCCTCGTCGATGGCAACGACTTCGGCGCTCTGGCAGACGCCGGGAATCGCATCGGCATCCGAGACGCGTACGGCGTCGTAGCGGTCCTGGCGATGCGTCACGAGATGCTCAGGATCGTATCGGCTGTCGATGACGTGCTTGACAGCCGTCGTGCGCTTGCCCTCCGACTGCGCCTGTCGAAGTATGGCAATGGCCCGCTCCGTCTTTCCCGCGAACATGGAGCCCTGGATGACGATCAATCGGCCTGATGTCGGTTGCGCAGTCACGCGGCGCATTGTGCGGGGCATCGCTGCTTTTTCAAGCCGATTGCCGTGCGGGCTACGTTCCTCTCACCAACATCTACGTCGTGCCGCCGACGACCCGGCGGGTCTGCTCGTTTTGGAGCGGGCTCCGGGTGTCCTCTCCCGACGTCGCGACGATTCCTGCATCATGGTCGCCGCCGCACAATGTTGCGTCGGTCTCTGCGTCCGTGGTCGCGGCCGCACGGCGCTACGGCGGCTTCCGTACGACGATCGCCTCCATACCGCATCCTGGCGGTCTTCAGCCTGACGGCAGCCGTTTCACGTACTCGAGCGCCTGGCGCGCCTCCTGCGAATCCGGCGCGAGATCGAGCGTCTTTCTGAAATACTCCGCAGCCTCGGCCCGGCGTCCTTGTTGCAGATACAAGACGCCCGTCGCCTGCACGACCTCGGCTCGAGCTCCGCCGCGCGCTGCAGGCAGATTTCGGCCTGGTCAAATCGGCGCAAGGCCGTCAGCGCCACGCCCAAGTCGTGCAAGATGCTGACGTCGTTCTTCTTCAACTCTAGGGCCGCGTGAAGCTGCTGAGCGGCCTCGGCGTACTGCTGCAAATCAAACAGGAGGAAATGCCCCAGCGCCCACAGCGCGTGCGGGTCCGTCGGCGCAGCGGCGACGGTCTCCTCGTAGGCGGGCTTCGCGTCCGCGTTGCGGCCCCGCCCGACTAGCGCCCGGGCTAGGTCCACCCGGAAGGTCGCGACCTGCGGAAACGCCTGGACCAACGGTCGAAACAGCGATTCGGCTCGCAGGAAATCGCGACTGCGCAGAGCGCCCCCTGCCTTCGCCTTGAGCTCGAAGTACGCCGCGTGGTCCTTGGGATCGCCCCCACGTGGCTCGAAGTTCTCCAACTCCGTGGCGGCCGGGGCGCCGCCCGGCGGCGCAGCATAGACGTACCCGAGCGACTCCAGTCGAGCGACTTCCGACGCCGACAGCGTTTCGCGTGCAGAGCTACCCAGCACCGGCGAGGCCTCTGTCAGAAGCGATCTCAACTGTTCGCGCATCTCTTCGCCGCGCTGAGGCTGATCCTCGATGAGGTTGCGGTTCTCGTCTGGGTCTGCGTTCAGGTCGTACAGTTCCGCCTTCGGCGCCAGCACGTATTTCCAGCCGCCGTCCGCCATGCTCCGCAGTCCCGACAGGCCGAACACGTCCCTGGCTTCGAACGACTCGGCGTAGGCGAGCCGCGGTGGTCCGCCGCCGGCACCCACCAGGAGGGACGCCAGGCTGGCGCCGTGGATCGCGTCCAAGGGAGGGCACGCGAGGATTTCCATCACGGTTGGAGCGATATCCACGCTGCGGACCTGCGACTCGACGACGCGGCCTGCCGGGACACGTTCGGGGCACCAGAGAATGAGCGGAACGTGCAGCGTGCTCTCGTACAGAAACGTCCCGTGCAGCAGCTCCTGGTGCTGCCCCAATCCCTCGCCGTGGTCGCCAACGAGAACGACCAGCGTATCTCGATCTCGGCCGAGCCGTGCGAGCGCATCGACGAGCCGGCCGATCTGCCCGTCCATGAAGGCGATCTCCTCCTCGTAAGCGGCCGGCGAAGCAGGGTCCAGACCCCGATCGGACAGGTACGGGTAGTGCGGATCGTAGAAATGGACCCAGAGAAAGAACGGTTGGCCGGTCAGCGACTCGAGCATGGCAACCGCGTCGTCGCACACGTCGTCGCCACGTCGCTCCGCGTGCAGCTCGTCCACGAAGTCGCGCACGATGACGTCGCGATACTCATCGAATCCCTGGGACAGACCGAATTTCTGATCCAACACAAAGCTGGCGACGGCTGCCCGCGTCGCATAGCCCGCCCCTTTCAGCACCTCGGCCAGCGTCACGTTCGCCTCCGACAATCGTCCGGTGCCGTTTCGCCGGGCGCCGTGATCGTACGGGTACAAGCCCGTCATGATGCTCGCGTGCGACGGAAACGTGAAGGGCGAACACGTTCGGCATTGCCGGAACAGCGTTCCTTCTTTGGCGAGTCGATCGATGTTGGGCGTCCGCGCCTCCGCGCGACCATAGCATCCCAGGTAGTCGGCCCGCGTCGTGTCGAGCGTGACGAACAGCACGCTGAGTCGGTCGCCCGCCCCAGCCGAGCCTGACCGCCATGCCGGGAGCAGCGTACGATTCAGAACCCAAGCGCCGGCGATGAGCCCTGCGAGAGTTGTCAGCAGAACCGCGATCCGCAGACGACGTTGTGAAGGAGGTCGCCGGCTGCCCGGGGCCCTTCGCCCTTTGGGCGCACGGTCAGACGCTCGCGATGTCATGAGGCTATCCCCCAGTCCGAGGTCGCATTGTGGCGGCGGCCTTGCGGCCGATTGATGCGGCGCTCCCCCAGATGCTTTGCGGCTCCCCAATGATGATTGTAGCCGGGAGCCGCCGGATTGCAAAGCCAACAAACGCCCGACTGCTCGCCACGTCGTCGCGCGTCACGTGCAACTGACCCTCGATCACCCCGAGATCGCAGAGCCCTCAGGGGAAAGGTCTCATCCGATAAGCCGGTGGCCATCCGTTCGGATGTGCCGCCGCGCCGCGCGGCGAGCGGAACGCGCAGGCCTTCCGGCAAACGGGGGGCGGGGTGGGATCAAGAGGACCGATGTTTGGCCATCGCTGTCCGGGCTTGTTCGGCGTAGGCCGAATCCGGCACCAGGTCCTGCACGATCTGCCAGGTCGCGTCGGCCCGATCAATCAAGCCCATGTTCTGAAGCGCCAGCGCAAGATTCGCCTGAAAGGCCACGTTGCGGGGATTGCCCTGCAGGGCCCGCTCAAAATGCTCGACGGCGATCCCGAACCTGCGCCGCCGCGCGAAGAGCTGGCCAAGCTGATCGCGCAGGGCCACATACTCGGGCGCGAGCTCCGCCGCCCGACGCAGCACCGCGATGGCCTCGTCGATCTGTTCCATCTCCGCCAGCGCCAGCCCCAACTTGATCAGCGCCTTCGTGTAGGTCGGGTTGATGGCGATCGCCTCGCGGAACGCGACGATGGCGCCCTCGACCTGTCCCCGGTTCTTCAACAACAGGCCCAGCCGATAGTGCAGGTCGGCGTGGTTCGGATTGCGCTTGATCGCGCCGCGAAGCCGTGCAATCTGCTCCGACAACAGGTCGGATGTCGACGTTGCGGGCTCGCCGTCCGCTCCCGGCACGGCCTCGACCTCTGCCTGATCCTTGAACGCCAAGAACTTGCCCGACTCCGCAGCGGCGGAAGCCTTCAATTGCATCCGGGCGATCTCGCAAAAGAGCAACGTGCTGTTGGGCTCGATGTTGCGAGCCATCTCCAACGACGCCAAGGCCTCGTCCTCGCGGCCGGCGGCGTGCTGGGCGATGCCGATGCCGATATACGCGCCGAGCAGGCGATCGTTGCGCTCCAGCGCGAAGGAAAACCACTTCGCAGCCTCTCCGTAGCGGCCTGCACGCAGATGCTGCGTGCCCAGCTTGACGTTCGCCTCCAGGTACTCCGGGGAAACCTGCACGGCCTTCTCGTAATGGCTGACCGAGGCCGGGTCGTTGCCGACGCGAGCATAGAGGTCGCCCAATCGAAGCCGCGTGTCGGCATCTTCCGGGTTGCTCTCGAGCATCTTGTGCAGATGTTCGATGGCCTCCCGCAACAAGCCGGCCTCCTCGTAAGCGCTGACCACGTCGTTGTGGGCGGCCCAGTTGTCCGGCTCCAGCGTCAAGGCGTGCTCGTACCGGCGGATCGCGGTCTCGTAATCGCCCGACCGATGGAGCAAGCCGGCCAATGCGAGATGGAGATCCGTTCGGTCCGGGTCCAGCTCGCAGAGCCGCGTGTAATGATGGATGGCAAGGTCGTTGGCGCCCTGTCGGAGGAAGATTGCCGCCAGCCGCTCGTGCGAATTGCGAATGGTCGGACAGACGCTCAGCGAATCCTGGTAGTGGCCGATGGCCTCCTGCTCGTGCCCGTTGCGTTCGTTGCAGTAGCCCAGGCAGAACAGGACGGCCGGATTCGTCGGGTCGATCTTCTGGGCAATGCGCAGTTGCTCGATGGCCACCTCCAGTTGTTCGAGCTCGTCGAAGACGCACGCCAAGCCCAACCGAGCCGCCAGCGACTCGCCAACCCTCGCTAAGACGTCGAGGAAAACGCGTCGCGCCGCCGTTGGGTCTCCTTCGTGCAGATACCGCCCCGCGAGGCGCAGTTGCGCCTCGGCGTCGTCTCGCGCGGCAGCCGCGGCCTTCCGAAGCGACTCGGTGGTCTCCTCCAGGTCGCCTCCGAAAACGGACGTAAAGGCGCCGGCCAGATGCCCGATCAAGCCGCGTCCGAGAATTTCGAGTAGGTGCGACATCGTATCGTCTTCCCCCCATCAAGCCGTCAACAGCGCGTCCATCGCCTCTCTCGCACGTTCGTAACCGTCGTTGAGTTCCAGCGCCCGCCGATAGGCATCGCAGGCTTGCCTCCTGCGGCCTTCCTCGCGATAGAGATCGCCCAGCAGGCAATGCACGTCGGGATAGTCTCCGCCGCTGGCGACCGCCTCCCGCAGCCGGTCGATCGCCTCGTCTCCGCGCTGCGTTTGGGCGTACAGACGGCCCAGTTGGATCAAGCCCTGGACGTAGCGAGGGTTGATCTCGACGGCCTTGCGCGCCCGGTCAATCGCCTGATCCGTGCGTCCGAGTCGGGCGTAAACCTGCGAACAATGATGATGCAAGTCGGCGTAGTCCGGGCGCCGCTCCAGCGCCCGCTCCAGGATGCCGGCCAACTCCGCGAAGACGACCGGGTCCACGTCGGACTCCGGCAGGCTGATGAACGCCTCGACGAATTCAGGGTCGTTCGTGATGATCTCGCCAAGCCGGTCGACCGCCGCAGCATCCAGCGTGCGGGCTTGAGGCAAGGCCGGCTCGATGCGCAGCGACGCGCCTGATTGGTTCGCGGCCTGGACCGCCAGCGTGAGCAGCAGGGCCAGGTAGGCGTCGTGCGGCCGTTTCCGTTGGGCGAGGGCCAACTGCACGACGGCCGGCGTGAGCTTGCCGAGCGCGCCGTAGGCCAGACCGAGATGCTGCCGGATGTCCGGGTCCTCTGGTGCCAGCGCCGCGGCGCCCTCCAGGACGTCGGCCGCCCGGCTGAAGTCCTCGACTGCGGCGTGCAGCAGACCCAGTTGCAGTCGGAGGTCCGCTCGTTGGGGTGATGCTTCCGCCTCCGACGCCAGGGCACCGACGGCCTTCTCGAACTGGCCGTCCCGAACCAGGGCGTGGGCGAGGCGGATGGTGACGACGTCGTCCGATGGCCCCGACTCCGCGGCTCGCTCGAACTCCGCGGCCGCCAGATCGAAGCGACCCCGCCCGATGTGACAGGCGGCTAACTGCTGCCACAAGTCAGCCGACTGAGGATTGAGCCGACGGGCCGTCGAGAGATGCTCGGCGGCGGCGTCATAGCAGCCAGCCTGGAGTTGCTTGAGGCCCTCGTGCATATGGGCCTGGCTGAGGTAGAACGTCGCCAGCGTCCCGGGCAGATGCCGTTGCCCGGCGATCTGGCCGAGCAGATCGATGGCGTCCAGGTAGCGTTTCGTTTCAAACGCCGCCAAGCCTTGTTGGTAGATCGCGGCCGCTCGACCCGGCGGCGGCTTGCCTCCCTGAGAAGTCCGTTTCATTCGCGAGCTCCCAACGTCCGAGTAGACGTTATGCTGCTCAGTTGCCCGAACTCACCCTATTGGTTTCGGCAGGTCTACCGACTTACCTTTGCTAACGGCCTCGCGCAGTCACGTTACCCGTGCAACGATCAGACTTGGGGCGGAGCGGCGACGGGACTTGGCTCGGCGTTGCGATGGGATTCGGAGCAGCCTGGCGACAGAGCTTGGCACAGCAGGGCGTCCAGCGCGGCATAGCGGACGCACCGTCAGCCGTAGGCCAACGCACAGATGCCGCGTATGCTCTTTCGGCGTGCGTTTCTATGGAGCCTTCCTGACGAATCCGGACTAAGGAAGCGGCTTCGTGCCCAACGCCGTCGGATTGCTGCGCCCTGATTGCTTCTCAGATCACGATCTCGCGTCTGTCCGGCCTCCAGCGGCCGATAATGCGATTGGAGAGCTTGCCAGCGCCGGCCCGCGCATTACGATGAAGGCGGCAATCTGAACGAAGACCATCGCCCAGGGGAATCGGCATGGATGCCGGAACAACGACCCAAACCAGGAAGAAGCACGAAGACGGCAACCAGTTGATGCTGACGTTTGGATCGGCCGGGGGGGCTCTTCGCATCCCGCCCGACCCGGCGTGGCCGTCCGAGTCGGGATCAGACGTGAAGAAACCGTCGTCCAGCAAGCAGTCTCAAGAAGCCGAGGCGTCCGGGGCTTCCGTTCGGGCATCCCTGCGACGGCGCCGCGACGAACCTGCCTCCAAGCGCGGCGGCAAGAAGTCGTCCAGGCCTCGCGCGGATCGGACCAAGCTGGGGACGCGAGGGAAGCGCCGCGCTTCTCGAAAGGAAGCCGCCGCAGCGGAGACCGCCGCTGCTGCTCGGGCGCGCGATGCCGCCTCGCCGTCGGCCGACGGGGCAAACCGAACGAGGGAAGCCGCCGCTCGCACGACCGATGCCGCTGTTCGTACGGCCGACGCAGCGGAGGCGAGGGCGGTCGAAGGCTCCGCCATCGCGATGCCGCCCGGTCGCAAGGGCCGCCGATATGCGACGGCCGACAGCATGGCCAAGGCCCAGCGCGAAATTTCGGTCTCCGAGTTCTTCGCCAAGAACCGCCACCTGCTCGGCTTCGACAACAAGCGCAAAGCCGTGCTGACCACGGTCAAGGAGGCGGTGGACAACAGCCTGGACGCCTGCGAGGAGGCGGGCATTCTTCCGGACATCTTCGTCAAGATCAGCCAGACGGACGTCGATCGTTTCTGCGTCACGATCCGCGACAACGGCCCGGGCATCGTCAAGACGCAAATCCCCAATATCTTCGGCAAGCTGCTGTACGGCTCGAAGTTCCATCGCCTGAAGATGAGCCGGGGCCAACAGGGCATCGGCATCTCGGCGGCCGGCATGTACGGCCTGCTGACGACGGGCAAGAGCATCCGCGTCACGTCGCGCATCGGAAAGCGAACGTCGGCGCACTATTACGAGGTCCAGATCAACACCAAGACCAACGCGCCGCAGATCGTCAAGGACGCGACGGCCGACGTAGACTGGGAGCACGGCACGGAGGTCTCCATCGAACTCGTGGGGACGTATCAGAAGGGCCGGGCCTCCGTCGACGAGTACCTGGAACTGACGGCGATCGCCAATCCCCACGCCAGCTTCGAGTTCGTCGATCCGACGGGCAGCGTGCTGCGGTTTCCGAGGGCGGTGCAGACGTCCCCGGAGCCGACCTCCGAGATCAAGCCGCACCCCTACGGCATCGAGCTGGGCGTGCTGATCAAGATGCTCAAGGACGCGCACGCCAAGACGTTGGCGCAGTTCCTCCAGGGCGAGTTCAGCCGCGTCAGCCCGCTCGTGGCTCGGACCATCTGCGACGCCGCCAAGACAAGCCCCAGGGCGCGGCCGGCCCGAATCGGCACGCATGAGGCGGAGACGCTCTACAGGGCCATGCAGGAGACGAAGATTCGCCCGCCGGCGACGAATTGCCTGTCGCCCATCGGACCGAAGCAAATCCTCGCTGGCCTGCTCCAGGGCGTAAAGGCGGAGTTCTTCACGGCGTGTACGCGACCGCCGGCCGTTTATCGCGGCAACCCCTTCCAAATCGAGGTCGGCTTGGCGTACGGCGGAGAGCTGGGGCCGGATCCGGCCGAACTGCCCGACAACGGCAACCACGGCGAGGCGACCGTGCGTCGCGGCAAGGTCGTCAAGGGCACGCGCGCCCCGAGCCAGGCGTAGCTGATGCGCTTCGCCAACCGCGTCCCGTTGTTGTATCAGCTTTCCGGTTGTTGCACGTACAAGGCCATCACGGAGACCGATTGGCGTCGCTACGGTCTGTCGCAGCCGGGCGGGAACCTGCCGCAGGGGCCGCTGGCGATCCTCGTTCACGTCGCCAGCGTTTGGGTCCCGTTTACGAGCGAAGGCAAGGAGGCCGTCGCCGACTACGATGAGATTCGCAAGGAAATCCGCTTGGCGGTGCAGGACTGTGGCCGCAAGCTTCAAGCCTACCTCAACCGCCGCAAACGCCAGAAGTACGAGACCGATCGCCGCAGCGCGTTCACCCGCTACATCGGCGAGGTCGTCAACGCGTGCGGCAACATCGCGAGGATCAACAAGCGGGAGCTGACGGACAACCTGCTGGCCATCGCGAAACGCGTGACCGCCCGGGCAGACGAACAGGTCGAGTTGGTCGGCTCTTCAGCCTCGTCGTCGGCTTCGCGTTCGGCGTCGGGCCCCGGTTCAATCTCGGGCACGGTTCCAGCTTTATCCACGGACAGCGAGTACGGCGAGAACACGATCGTCGTCGACCGCGATCAGGCGTCGTCCAGCCCGCTATTCGCCGACGCCGCCGGGGCGTAGAGCGACGCGCAGGCTCGCCCGCGTGCAGAGCCGCGCCGGCTCGGCTCCCGTCTCCCGGCGGGCTGAGCGATCTCCTGATCCGAAACGCCGCCCGTCACGTCGCGCGGGGCATCGACGGGGACACGCTGCCGGGTAGAATACCGGGCGTTGGGGTCGGGCGTCGCCGCGCAGGCACGGATGGGCACGCGGCGGCGAGCTCAAGCATGAGCCATCTGTCTATCAGGCTATCAAGGCGAGGTTGCGCATGGACATCCACGAACTAACCCGATCGCTTCACGTCGACAACGGTTCGAAGATCGTGCTGATCGTCGCGGACGGCTTAGGCGGGCTTCCGCAATCGCCCGGCGGCAAGACGGAGTTGGAAACAGCGTCCACGCCGAACATGGACGCGCTGGCAGCCCGCGGCGTTTGCGGCTTGATGTACCCCGTGCTGCCCGGAATCACGCCAGGCAGCGGTCCCGGGCATCTGGGCTTGTTTGGCTACGATCCGCTCAAGTACACGATCGGCCGCGGCGTGCTCGAAGCGCTCGGGATCGACTTCGAGTTGGGGCCGAACGACGTCGCTATCCGCGGCAACTTCTGCACCGTGGACGCCCACGGCGTGATTACCGACCGCCGGGCAGGACGCATCCCGACGGAGACCTGCACCCGGCTCGTGCAGAAGCTTCGGGCGATTCGCATCAGCGACGTGGAGATCTTCGTCGAGCCGGTTCGTGAGCACCGCTTCGTCGTCGTCTTTCGCGGCGAGGACCTCGAAGGCGGCGTCGAGGATACGGATCCGCAACGCGTCGGCGCCAGGCCGCTGCCGCCGACGGCCCGCGATGCCGCGTCGCGGCGGACGGCCGAGGTCGCCGCGGAGTTCGTCGAGATGGCGACCGAGATTCTCAAGGACGAGCATCCGGCGAACATGCTGACGCTGCGGGGAATCGCCAAGCGGCCGCCGATCCCGACGATGCAGGAGGTGTACGGCGTCAAGGCTGCGGCGGATGCCGTCTATCCGATGTACCGGGGGCTGGCGAGATTGGTCGGCATGACCGTCCTGCCGCCGATGGCCACGATCGAGGACCAGGTCGAGGCCTTGAAAAAGAACTGGGACGCCTTCAGTTTCTTCTTCTTCCATTACAAGTACACGGACAGTCGGGGCGAGGACGGCGACTTCAACGAGAAGGTCCGGCACATCGAGAAGCTGGACGCCCAGTTGGCGCACGTCGCCGCATTGAACCCGACCGTCACGATCGTGACCGGCGACCATAGCACGCCCAGCACGTTGAAGAACCACAGTTGGCATCCCGTGCCGGTCGTGCTGGCGGCGGATACCTGTCGATGGGATGACGTCAAACGGTTCGGCGAGGCGGCCTGCCTCCAGGGAGGGCTGGGACAGTTCGAGGCCAAGTACCTGCTGCCGCTGGCCCTGGCGCACGCGGGCCGCTTGCAGAAGTTCGGCGCATAACGCGCAGACCGCACGTCGCGCACTCTCCAGTCTGAAGACGCCTGTCTGCTGCGCTTTGAGAGCCGTCGGCCTTGGTCGACGGGGGGCTCCCATCATC
>CAZERK010000030.1:0-408 GCA_964514515.1 uncultured Planctomycetaceae bacterium | reverse complement strand
CCCCCGCGCCGGGCTCTCTTCTCCCCCCGCCCCGGCGGGGGGTGGGGGGGGGGGGCGGGTGCAGGCTGGCATCCGCAAACGCTCCTCCATCCCGCGCCTACACCCTCTTCTCCCGAACCTCGTTGCGCGTCGGCGCGCAGATTGGCTCTTGCTGAAACGGGCCCTCGCAATCGCAGGCTGATTCGTGGCATTTCTCGGTCGCGCGCGGCTCCGGGCAAGGTAGCGGCCGAGCTCCTGCTCGGCCGGAGCACGGCGAAGACGGCCAACCCGCCACGGCGGATTGGCTGCTACGGTTGCATGCAACCGTGAAACGCGCTAACAGGACGCTGCAAAACTCTTCAATCGCACATCTGGCCCGCGCGGCGCTGTTGAAAACGAGGCTGCGAACGGGCGAATGCGAGTTTTGCA
>CAZERK010000029.1:0-14728 GCA_964514515.1 uncultured Planctomycetaceae bacterium | reverse complement strand
GCGCAGGGGACTCCGTACGTTCGCTCATGCCGGTGTTCGTCCCGGCATCCGGCTGGTGGCCGGCGGAGCGATCGCCGGGAGCGGCGACGTCCTGCTCCTCGATGTACTGCTGGTAGCAGCTCAGCCACGCCTGGTAATCCACAAGGCTGACGATCCCATCGCCGTCATGATCGGCGTCGGCCGAATAGTGCGGATCGCCGAAGCTGCGACCGAAGGCGTCGGCGAACATCCAGAAGTCCAGTTCATCGATATCGCCATCGTTGTCGAGATCCGCCCAACCGCAATCGCCTCCGAACGCGATTGGCACGTCACAGGTGTTGCCGGCACAGTCGGTCACGCGCACGACGCCGTCACTGTCGGTCAGCGGGTTCGTTTGCGTGACGGAATAGCGTACGATCGCGTCGCCGGGGACGAACGCATCCACGACCAGCGTCAGGTTGTACGAACCGGGCAGCAGCTCGATCGAGCAGATACCCGTGTCGAGATGGCGACCGTCGCCCGCCCGGCCGTCGTACCGCAACGGGAACGTGGATGACTCGATCGTGAGCGACCAACTCAGGAAGTCGCCGGTATCATTCGTCTTGTCATCGACGACTCGCAGCGAATACGTGCCCAGGGCCGGAACGCCGTCCAAGGCGAACAGGGCGGGGCCAGCCTCGGGCTGATAAACGCCTGTGAAGGGCGCTTCCGCCTCAAGGTCGGGAATCGGGGCCGCCGCCTCATCGTCCAGCACGGTGTCGGTGAAGTCGTTGCCCAGGTTGCCAACATCCGAGAACAGATCGATGAACATCGGCGAGACGAGCGTCACGTCGATGTCATCATCGTATCCGTGGCGGATGTTGAGCGTGATGTTCACGTCTTCAACAACATCGATGTCCGGCACGACGATCGAGGACGTGACGCCCGCGGGATTGTAGTCCGGGATCGGCTGCGGCAGATCGCTGCTGAGGTATCGCTTGGTGTGGCCCATCGAGCCCGTGCAGACGGGTCCCAGCGCGTCGATTTCCACCAACGTGTAAGACCGATGCCCGCAGCCGTCGGTCACGCGGACGTAGCCCCGACCGTTAGCCATCGGATCCACGAGGCCGATGACGAACGCCACCGAGCCGGCGCCGTTGGGTGGATCAGGCGTGACGGAGACAAACTGCAAGTTCTCCTGCCACGGGGCCAGTTCCACGGCATAGATGCCGGTGTCGCCCGCTCCGTTATCCGTTGCGGCTCCCTCGAACTCGAACGTGCCGAGGTTGACCGCACCGGAGACGGCCGGATTGTTCGTGTCGGCCGAAGCAGTAGCGAGGTTGACGTCAACGGTCGTCACGTTGCCTGCACAGTCCGAGATTTCCAACGTGCCGCTGCCTGGCTGCGTCGAGTCGATCAACTCAACGCGGTAGTCAACGACCTCGTCGCCCGGCGTGAAGTCGGCCACCACGGTCAGGTTCGTCGCACCCGCGGCCAACTCGATCGCGCAGATGCCCGACCCCGGCGCCAAGTCGATGGCCCGGCCGACGTACCGCTGGCCACCGCAAGGGCTCTTCAAGATCAGCGCCCATCGGCGGAAGCGGTTCTCGGAGGAGCTCATCATGCGGGTGTCGGCGACGAGCAGATCCCAGGCGCCGGCGGAATCAGATCCCGCCAGCGTGAACAGCATGTTGTCACGATGGTCCGTGCTGATGCCGTCTCCGAAGTACTCGCCTCGCCCATCCGGCTGGTGCAGACCGAGCGTGGGGATGGTGCCGAGGGCGGGCTCCATGTGAATGTCATCCGCCTGAGGCGCGTCGTCATCCAGCAGCACGTCGAAGCTGTTTTTCGTGTTTCCAGAGGAGGCGCGCTCGTCCATGCCGATTCGATTCACGAGCGAAGCGAACGCGGCGTCGTGCGTCAGCGTGGCGGCCATGCGGCCCTGGTTCTGGGAGTCCACCATGAGCGCGACTTCGACCTCGCCGACGACGAAGGAATCGGGCACGACAATCGTCGACACGACGCCGGCCGGCGTGCTCGCCGGGACGACCTGCTGGACTTCTTGCTTGAAGACCAGCTCCGTCGTAGCCTCGCCGGCGGTGCTCGGACCGACCGCATCGTTGTAGCCGGCGATCGCGACCGCGCTCTGACACGTATTCTCCTGCATGTCGGCGACAGTGATCGTTCCGGAGCCGTCCAAGCCCGAATCCATCAAGGCGACCGTGTAGTGGACCACCGTCTCGCCCGGCGTGAAGTTCGCCGTCAATTCAACGTTGACAGCGTCGGTCAGAACGATTGACGCGATGCCCTCTTCGTCGGTTGCCGTTCCGGCGAACCGCTGCGGGGCGGCAAAACCGGCCTCGATGTCGAGCGACCAGCGGACGAGCGTCGCACCGAAGTCTTCAGAGGATGCGTCATCCACGACGTTCAGTCTCCAGGTTCCCAGGGCGTCTTCCCCGTTGAGCTTGGCAAGGCCCGCCGGGTCTTCCGGCAGCCACGTTCCCGTGTAGGGCGCCGCCGAGCCGAGGATCGGGAGAATTTCCGTACCGTCGTCGTCGAACGTCGTGTCGACCATGTCGTAACCGGAGCTGCTCATGCGATCCGTCACCAGCTCCACGATCGTGCCGGTCGGGCTAACGAGGTAGATGTCCAGGTCGCCGGTATCCAGGGCGTCGATGGTCATCGTGACGTTCACGTCCGCGATCAGGCCGGACTCCGCAATCTCGATCTCTCCGTTCGCCCCCAGCGGGTCGTTGTCCGGGACGTGGATCGGGTCTTGCAGGCTCTTCGGCGATCGGTTCGACAGGTTGACGCCGTCGCACACCGGGGCGTACACGTCGATGGTCACGAGGGTGATCGCCGTGTTGCCGATGCAATCCGTCACAACGAGCGCGCCGGACCCGCTCTCAGCCGGATTGACCAGGACGATGTCGAAGGTCACGACCGGGCCGGGCATCCCGACCACGTTGACGATCTGCATGTTCGTGCTGTTGAGTAACTCGACCGAGCAGACGCCGCTGTCGCCCACCTCGGCATCCGTCGCCGTGACGTGAATCACGTCGTTCGCGTAGTCGGGGTCCAGCGAAATGACCGGGTCGATCTCGTCGTCCAACTGCGGCGCCGCGTCGTTAATGAAGATCGCCACGACGTACGTCTCGGTCGGGCCGACCTGCGACGCACTGCTCTGCGGGCCGACTTCGACGTAGTGCCGACCGGCGGTCCGAGCGATGAAGAAGCCGCCCTGGGCCGGGTAATCCGGAGGCGACTGAATCGAGTTGGCGTCGCTGATGTCGCTGATCAGCATATCGCCCGCGGGATCATAGATGACCAGTTTGCCGTGGAACGCGTTCGGATCCGTGTTGGCCGGATCCTGACCGGTCGAGTCTCGCTCCGGATCCCCATCAAACGCGATGAAGACGCGGTCTCCGACTTCGACGTCGAAGCCGAAGACGTCCCGGTCTTCCACGACGTCGATGAGGCCGACGTAGTAGTTCTTGACGGTGAAGTTGGCCGTCTCGATCGTGCCGTTCGGCTCACTCTCCGGAAGCGGCGAGCGCGTCCCCGGCTCGACGCCGACGTGGAAGCGATAGCGGTGAACGGTCCCGGTGGCGCTCTGGTCGGTGACGCGCAGGTAGTAGGTTCCATCCGTGGGAAGTCGGACGCCGGCAAGCACGGCCGAGTCCGTACCATAAACGTAGCGCCAGTCCTCGATGGGGCCGTCAGCGCCGTCGCCGTCCTCGTCGTCGAACTCGATCAGCGTCGAGCCGTCCGTGCCGTATAGGCCGAGGTCGGTATCCAGCGTGCTGTTGGCCGATCCGCCGTTGTTGACCCATGCGTACACGCGATCGCCCGCCAGGCCGACGATGGACCACCAATCCTCATCCGTCGGTCCGACGAGTTGCCCGCCGTGCAGGGGGCCTCCGATGACCGTCGCGGCGGCGGCCGTGTCGTTCGGCTCGACCTCCGTGACCTCATAGTTGACGGCAGCGTCGATGATGAGGGCGTAGGGGCCGGTGATCGCCGTCGTACTCCCGTTGTCCACGTAGACGTAGTACGGGCTACCGGCCTCAAGCGTGACGACGACGAACTCGTGCCTGGCGCCGCTGGTGCCGCCCGTGCTGTGATTCGACGCCCCGTAGCAGCCATCGGGGAAGAACGGACCGCAGGAATCGTCCACGTACAGCACGCCGTCGAAGCCGGAACTAATCAGCTCGATGGCGAAATCGCCGCTGTAGGGCGGGATGAACTCATAGACGTGGTCGTTTCCAGCCGCCGGCGTCGTGTTGGCAACGCTGCACCGCCCGTTTGACTGCGTGAAACCGAAATCGTTGGCGGCGCCGTCGATGTTGTTCAGGAGGACGACCGGCAGCGTGCTGGGCAGCGAAATCGCGCTTGCACACGCGTCTGGATTCGTCGCGATGAACTGATCCACGATCAACGTGAATGGGAAGTTGTCATGGGCGATGTCGTCATGGTCAATGCCGATTTTATATTCGACGCCGCTCGTCAGCGCGACGTCGAGGTTGACCGGCCGCGCGTCGCCCGGGGCCCGAACCCCTGCGATGAAGTTGTAGCTGCCGCCGCCCAAATCCTCGAACACGTAGATGACGAACCGCCGGTCCGATGACCGCAGCGGCGCGTGCTCCCAGGGCGCCAACTGGATTCGGTACGTAGCGTCCGCGGCGGGCGTGAACTTGTAGAACACGTCCGGCCCGTCGGTGTAGTCGGGGCTGCTGAGCCCCGGCAGGCCCGTGTTGAAAATGTCGTTGTTTGCCAGAACGCTCGTGCCGAAGACGAGGGCGGGCAGCGCGCCGAGTTCCTCAGCGTTCTCCGGCAGGTCGTTGGGCGGGCTGGGCGGCACGCCCAGAACCGTCACGGGCAGAAGCCCCAGGACCAAGGCCATCATGACCCCTATGCAACGCTTGTTCTCAGTTTCGTGTTTCCTCATGACTCGATCTCCTCCAAGAAACGGGGAATCAAAGCTCTGATAACGCAAACATAAACAGCCGTAAGTGAACGCGCGTCGATTCCACGCCGCGATTATTCTCCTGTCATCTGACGTAGGTGTGACACCATGATGACGGGGCCCAAGCCAACCTGGGGGCGTTCTACCCGCCGGCAAACGGCCTCGCTCACATGATACATGCCGACCCCGGCGCCGCGGCGAATATGGAGCGCACCGAACTCGCGCGCCGCGCGCGATCGACCGCCCGCCGCCCAACCCTTGGCGCGCTTGCTGCGAATGAAACTCGTGAGACAGCAGTCCATGCCTTCCCTGCCTGACCGCCGCCGGGCTCCCTCCAATTCGGCAGCTTCTGCTCGCCGTGACTTGCACCCATCATGATACCCCGCCTGGGGCCCGTCCGCAATCCCGTGGCGAGACCCGGAGCTCCGGCTTGCAGGGCCACCGCATTTACGCAATCAGAGCCGTCCCGACAAGTCGGGGTAAGGGAGAAGTACTTGCGCTGGGCACAAGGGCCGCTCCTTCATCCGCCGCGGCGGACGGCTCTGTTCGGGCTCAAGCCGGCGCAGCCGACATGGCGAGAATGCGATTGCCCAGTTCCGGCCTGGCGGGCTTCGGACCTCGGTCCTGGCGACCCTCCGAAGGGGAAGCGCGCCTGGCACAGGCGCTGTCTGGACGCCTCCCGCTATTTCTCTGACACCAGACATCGCCTTACGAGGGAACCGTTAACGGCCGCTGACAGCTTGCATGTTGCGGTTCCTTCGGAGGCCGAGAGGGGCCAACCCGATCCGGGCCTCTGCCGGGCGTCAGAGTTTCGGAACAAGTGGATCGCGTTCAGATTGCCACGCCAGTTGCCCCAGACGAGGCGGCATGTTAACATTAACATCGGCGAGATCGGAGAGGTTTGCATCGCGCGCAAAGGAACCGCCGGCTCGTAGCTTCCGCCTCGGGGGCTGTGCAACTTAGGCCGCCTCGCACGCCGCACATCAAACGGAGCTAAGTCCATGACTGCGAACGCGTTCATCAGACGGTCGTTGTGTGCCATTGCGGTCGCTTCGTGCAGCGCCGCGTGGCATGAATCCGTCCAAGCCCAGCCCCAGGCGACGGATTCGCCTGCCAAGGTGTTCTTCTACCAAGCGAATGGCAAGTATGCCGTCACCGTGTCACCGTCCGACTTCCTTGTTGGCGCTGTCGCGGCGCCTGACCGGGACGTCTCGGTCCGTCCCGACCGCTTGCCGCCGCGCATCGTGCCGGCGGGCTTTCCAGATGAAGCCGCGCGGCTCGAGGATCACCTCGAACGCCGCGGCTACCACGTCGTTCGTGGATCTGGACGAGCCGAACTCCAGAACGCGCCCGAGGTCGCCTTCGCTTTGCCGTTGCTCTATCCGGCCGACAGCGAAGCCCCTCTCTACATGACCGACCGAATCGTCCTCGCAGCCAAGTCAGGCGTGTCGGGTGAACAGGTTGGTGAGTTGGCCAGAAGTCTGGGCTGCGACGCGCGACCGTGCAAATGGGGGCAGAACCGCTACCTCCTGACAGTGCGAGACACGCGCGCGACGGATCCGTTGGCGACCGCCAATGCGCTGCACGAACGGCAGGACATCGTTCAGTATGCGCATCCGGACTTCTTCGCGGTAAAGGTGGCGATGACACCGCCCGTCATCGAAGACCCGCTCTACCATAGCCTGCAATGGCATCTGGATGGAGACGCGAGCAAAGGGGCTGCGGCGGGCAGCGATATCAACGTCGAGGCGGCTTGGGATACCGCGCATGGTCCGGACGCACAGGGAATTCCCGAGATACGTGTTTCCATCCTTGACGAGTGCGTCGAGAAGCTTCACCCGGACCTGTACCCGAACTGGGCGGCAGGCCTGGACTTGGACCCCGATCCGCCGGACGACGATCCGAGCCCAGACGGCGGGCAGCGTCACGGGACGAGCTGCGCGGGGGTCGCGGTCGCCGTCGGCAACGAGATCGGCGTCCGAGGCGCGGCGCCGAACTGCGGTTTGATCGGCGTGAAGTTCTTCGGCGCGACGGTCAGTGAGATGGCCGACGGCTTCTACTTCAGCGTGGACCCGAACGACGACGGAGACCATAGCGACGGCGCGGCCATCCTGAGCAACTCGTGGACCTTCGCCAGCGGAACGCTGCAACCGCCGGACGTGGTCAACGCGGTGAACTTCGCCGCGAATAACGGGCGCAACGGCCTGGGGTGCCTCGTTCTGTTCGCCGCCGGCAATAACGACCATACCGTCAACGGCGTCAGCGCGATTGCGCAGCTCGAGACGACGCTGGCCATCGGCGGCTGCAACAGCAACCGCATGCACACGGAGTTCAGCGACGTGGGGCCGGAGATCGCCTTCGTCGCGCCGACCAACGATCGCGGCGACGACGGCGTGCGCTTCAGTTGGCTCAACATCACGACGGTCGATAACACCGGTTCCAGCGGCTACAACGGCATCCCGGACAATCTCGACTACACGAATCAGTTCGGCGGCACGAGTTCGGCGACGCCGCTGGCGGCAGGCGTGCTGGCGCTCGTGCTGTCGCAAGACCCGACGATGACCGGCAAGCAGGTCCTGGCGATCGTGCAGCACACGGCCGTGGCGATCGAAGAACCCTACGGGCGTTTCGACGGCGTGACCGGCCTAAGCCACCGGCTCGGCTTCGGCAAGGCGGATGCCGGCGCGGCCGTCGCGGCGGCCGATGCGGGGATTCGCTGGCCGACGCGCGTCAAGACGCTGACCGCCACGGGGGTGGGCAACGACATCAGTCTCGTTTGGAGCACGCCGCAGGTCGACTATGCCGGCAGCCTACTGGTCCGGAGCAGCAAGCCCTTCGCGTGGATGCCGACGGACGGCGTAACCTACAGCGTTGGACAGTTCGTCGCCGAAGGCGTTCAGGTCATCTACGCGGGGCTTCCCGGTCTCTTCACGGACGTGGGCGCCGCCAGCGGCGCGTTCTTCTACGCCGTCTACCCGCGAAACGCGGCCGTTCGTTTCGGCTTCGGCGCCGAGGCGCATCTGTTCCGGAACTCGATCAACTTGTTCTACGACAACAGCGAGGGGACCGACCTCGGCTGGACGCACGGCGGCTTGCTCGACGAATGGACGCGCGGCACGCCGACGTCTGCCAACTCCATCTTCGGCCAGGTCGTCACGGGCAGCGGACCGCTCGCGGGAATTCGCGGGACCCGCGCGATCAGCGGCGACAAATGCTGGGGGACCGACCTGCAATCGACCTACGACCCCGGCACGGACTCCTGGCTGCAGACCCCGCTCATCAACCTGACTGGCGTGACCGTTCCCGTGTTCCTCGAGTACTACGATTGGTGCCTCTTGGAGACCCAATACGACACGTGCTCCGTGCAGGTCGTGGGTGCGGACGGCGCGCTGTTGGGCGCCCTCGACCCTGACACGGGCGGAGACTATGACTGGACGCGCCGGGTGTTCGATCTGACGCCGTTCGCGGGGCAGCCCGTCAGGATTCGGTTTCATATCACGAGCGACGGGCTGTTCCAGCGAGACGGCTGGTTCATCGATGAGGTCCGCGTCGTGGCGACGACGCTGGGTCCTCTGCCGCCGGTCGCCAACGACGTATACGCGGAGACGGCCGCGAACACGCCCGTCTACGTGTTCTTGAACGGATCTGACCCGAACGTCGGCGACGCGCTTCAGTTCGTGATCGAGTCGCTTCCTTCGCACGGACAGCTTTCCGACCCCAACGGCGGCGCCATCACCGCCGCCCCCTACACCGTGCTGAGCGGCGGCTACATCGTTCGGTATAGCCCCGCGACCGACTATCAGGGACCGGACGCGTTCGCGTATCACGTCTTTGATGGCACGCTGCAGTCGAACGTCGCGGAGGCGAGACTGTCGGTCGGCACGCCGATCCCGGTCGTGACCTACACGCTGGACAGCGATCCCGGCTGGCAGACGGAGGGACAATGGCAGCACGGCCGCCCGCAAGGGCTCAGCGGCGATCCCAACGGCGGTTTCAGCGGTCTAAACGTCTACGGTTACAACCTCGCCGGGGCCTATACGAACGACATGCCCGCCACGTATCTGACGATGCCACCGATCAACTGCACCGGCCTGTCGCGCGTGACGCTCTCCTTCGCGCGATGGCTCGGCGTCGAGGCCGGCAGCTACGACAAGGCGACGATCGAGGCCTCCACGGACGGCACGCATTGGGAGACGGTCTGGTCGCACGTCGGGAGCGACTTGCAGGAGACGGCCTGGAGCCAGCAATCGTACAACCTCACGTCGATCGCCGACGATCAGCCGTTCGTCCTGATTCGCTGGGGCATGGGGCCGACCGACGGCGGCACGACGTTCAGCGGCTGGAACATCGACGACGTATCGATCAAGGCCATCGGCACGCCGTCCTCCAACCAGCCGCCGTTCGCCCGGTCGCTGTTCGTCTCGACGGCCGTCGAGCAGGAAATCGGCATCGAACTCGACGCAACCGACGGCAACGGCGATCCGCTCGAATACCAGATTCTGTCGCTGCCGACCGAGGGCCAGATCCGCGATCCCATCGGCGGCGTCATATCGACGACGCCCTACACGCTCTTGTCCGGCGGTCGGGACGTCGTCTATGAACCCGGCCCGGATGCCGGCGTGCTCGACGTGTTCGCGTATCGCGCGTTTGACGGGACCTTGTACTCCAACACGGCCGCCGTCACGATCGAGGTGCTTCGCCCGGCGGCGTTCCCCTTGGAGGAGGACTTCGAGGCCGGTCCGCCGCTGGCGGAGTACTGGCAGACGCGCTCGACGAACACGGGGCGCATCCAGGTGACCGGCGACAACGGACCGATCGGCGCGTACCACGTGACGCTGGATTCCACCGCTGAAAGCTCCTACGCGCTCAACGAGATGACGTTGGTCGTGGATCTTCTGGGGCACGACCACGTTCTCTTCGAGTACGACTGGAAGAGCCTCGGGGACGAGACGCACGCTCTGCCAGAGACGTGGACGGGCTCGGCCGAGGGCGACGGCGTCGCCATCAGCGTCGACGGCCTGACGTGGCATCGGATCGCCCACCTGTTCGACTCGGCCGCTCGGGACGGAGCGCCGGACGAACGGCCCGACCGATCTGGCGTCTACCAGACCGTGCAACTCGATCTTGATGCGGCCTTCGCCGCCGTGGGCCTTTCCTACACGAACACGGCCCGCATCCGCTTCCAACAGTATGACAACAACCCGATTCCCAGCGACGGCCTCGCCATCGACAACGTGCGACTGGTCCAGGGCACGGACGACCCCTTGATCGCCACGAGCACCCTGCCGCCGGCGCAGCTCGACCAGCCGTACGGGCCCCTGCCGTTGTCGGTCATCGGTGGCGACGCGCCCTATGCCTGGTCGGTCATCGACATCTACGAAGAGGTGGTTTTGGGCTCAAACGAGTTCCAGGCGGTTGGCAACCCGCGGGGCATCACGGGCGACGACACCGTCTTCGACTACACCCTGCCGTTCGCGTTCCCGTTCTACGGCACGTCGTACGCCGGGGTGAAGATCGCCGTGGACGGCTGGATCAACTTCGGGAGTCATGTGGGCTCGACGTGGAACAACAGCACGGTTTTGCTCACGTACAACAAGCGGATCGCCGTGCTCTGGGACGATCTCCGCGTGCCGGCAGGCGGCGATATCTACATCGACGATTCCGTTGGAGGACAGGTCACGTTCCGCTGGGACGTCGTGGTGGACGTGACGAATGCGCCGTGCCAGTTCAGCGCCGTCCTGTTCGATGACGGGCGTATCCAGTTCAACTATGGCGATGGCAACACGACGCTGACGCCGACCATCGGCATCTCCGCCGGCGACACGCAGCGGTATCTGTTGGCCTCTTACGACGGGGCCTCCTCGCTAACGTACGCCGACACGATCGAGTTCCTGTACCAGGTGCTGCCGCCGGGCATCGTCCTGAGCACCGACGGCGTGTTGAGCGGGACGCCCACGAAGGCGGGCGCCTTCCGCCCGACGCTGCGCGTCGTCGACGCCTCCCAACGATCTGACGTGAAGCAGCTCGAACTATTCGTCTCGGACGAACTGATCGGCGACTTCAACGACGACGGGTTCGTGGACGAGGCGGATTTCGAACAGTTCAAACTGTGCTACACGGGGCAGGACGGTGGGCCAATCGCGCCCGGCTGCGAGGCCGGTGACGCCAACGGGGACAACGACGTGGATTGCAGCGACTGGCTCGTGTTCGAGCAGTCCTTCGTGCAAAGCTCGGGCGTCCGGCCGATTATCGAGTTGGATCAGTTCATCCCCGTGCTCCTCGACCCGGAGCAGGACGAGGTCTTCCGCTGCATCGGCGACATGAACCACGACGACCTGAACGACGGCCGCGACATCCAGCCGTACTGTGATGCCGCGCTCGGCGGTTGAACCGCTCGTGCGAGAATGCTCGTGCGAAAATCCGTTCTCGCACGCCTTGGCGCGGGACTCCCGCTCGTGCGAGAATCCATTCTCGCACGCATTGCCGCTGGATTCCCTTCACGCACAACCGGCCAGCGTGATCGTGCTTCAGGATGAATGCGTCGAAACCACAGAAGGGGGAGAGGATTCCTCCCGAGGTTGCTGGCGCGCGATGGGATTCTCGCACCGGCACCATCGCGCACCAGCACAAGTTCGCGAGTTCCAGGAGCTTGCGGGCGGCCTTCTGAGAGGAACGGAGAGGGGGGGATTCGAACCCCCGGTACGGTTTGACCCGTACACATGCTTTCCAAGCATGCACCTTAAGCCGCTCGGACACCTCTCCAGGAGCGCGTCGCAGCGCGTTGGACTATTTTCGATCTCACCGGCACGGCGTCAAGGGTTGCCCGCTCGTCTCCTCGTCTCGCGGGGTCGCACGGTCTCTCGGGGCAATGCCGCCTTGCGTGTCAAGATTGGGCCAGTACGCTATGAGTCTTTGGCAAGAGGGGACCGGTCCCAGCCACGGCTGACGCGGGCGGCTCCGCGAGACAAGGACGGGTTCCGTGCCGCGCGTGGCTCGCGCCGTCGAGAACGGACGACGGTATCGCGCCAGACGCCTGACCGCTTCCGCACCGCATCGTGAGGCAGGTTCCTTCAGGCAGCAGGGACCATCGGGGAGAAATTATGGAGCTTCGCGACATCGTTCACGCCAAGGCGATTGAGCTCGGCAAAGAGGTCCTTCGCATGACGACGGCGGCCGGCTCCGGCCATCCGTCCAGCGCCCTCTCGATCATGCACATCGTCGTCGCGCTGATGCGCCACCTGATGCGTTGGGACCCGGCCGATCCCTGGCATCCGGGCAACGACCGTCTCGTGCTGTCCGAGGGTCATGCCGTGCCCGCCGTCTATGCGGTGCACGCCGATCTCGGAAGCGTTGTCGGCAAGGACCGCGAGTCGGCCCGCAAGCTCACGATGGGCGATCTGGCGACGTTGCGAGAAGTCGCCAGTCCGCTCGACGGCCACCCGAATCCCGCAGAGGGCTTTCCCTTCTTTGACGCGGCCACCGGCTCGCTCGGGCAAGGCTTGAGCGTCGGCGCCGGCCTGGGCCTGGCCGCCAGACTGCGCGGCATCGACAAGCAAATCTACGTGATCATCGGAGACGGCGAATCGCGCGAGGGCCAGATCTGGGAGGCGATGGATCTGATCGCCGACTGCGGTCTTATGAACGTCGTCGCCATCTTCAGTTGCAACGGGCAGGGCCAGGCGGACTACGTTTCCTCTCAGCAGAGTAGCGAGATGATCGCCGCCAAGGCGGAGGCATACGGCTGGAGGGCTACGATCATCGACGGCCACGACGCCGACGCGCTCGCGCAGGTCCTGGCCGCCCCCCCCGGACGCACGCGGCCCGTCGCCGTGGTCGCCAGGACGCAGAAGGGCTGGGGCTGCGATCTGCTCAAGGACAAGAGCAACCACGGCAAGCCGGTGCCGCCGGCTCATTTGGAGGAAGCGATAACGCAGTTGAACGCCACGCGCGGCGAGCTGCACCTCGCACCGAACCTGCGCGTCGACGCGGCGCCGCCGCGTCCGCCCGCCGCAAAGCCCCTCAAGAGCGCACCGATCGCCCCTGTTCCTTTCGACGAGGCGATGGCCGGGGCGGGGCTGCAATCGGCGGTCGCCAAGGGCAACATCGCCACCCGTCGCGCCTACGGAGTTGCCCTGCTGGCGCTCGGCGCGGTTGACGAGCGAATCGTCGCGCTCGATGGCGACGTGCGCAACTCGACCTTCGCCGAGATGTTCGCCGGCCGCTACCCGGACCGGTTCTTCGAATGCAAGATCGCCGAGCAGAACATGGTCTCGGCCGCCGTCGGGCTCGCCGCGGCCGGCTTCATCCCCTTCGTCAGCTCCTTCGCCAAGTTCCTCGCCCGAGCCTACGACCAGATCGAGATGGCCCAGATCGGCCGGGCGAACATCAAGCTGACCGGCTCGCACGCGGGCGCCTCCCTCGCCGCGGACGGCCCCAGCCAGATGAGCCTTCACGACGTCGCCTTCTTCCGTAGCGCCACGCTCACGGACGACGGTCGCGGGCAACCCGCCTGCGTCGTCTTCCATCCGAGCGACGCGGTGGCGGCGTACTATTGCACGTGGCTCATGGCGAATCATCCCGGGATGTGCTACATGCGAACGCACCGCCCGGACGTGCCGCTTCTCTACCGACCGGACGCCCGGTTCGAGCGGGGCGGCTCGAACGTCCTCGCCCAGGGCGACGCGATGACGATCGTCTCCGCCGGCTACATGGTCCACGTCTGCAAGAAGGCCGTCGATCGGCTCGCGGCCGACGGGATTCGATGCACGCTCATCGATGCCTACTCCTTCCCGCTCAGCACGCAGCCGATCCTGGCCGCGGCGGCTCAGACGCCGGCCGGCATCCTCTGCGTGGAGGACAATTACGTGGGCGGGCTGGGCAGCGCCCTGGCGGAGGCGGCGGCGGAGACCGGCGCCGTTCGCGTTCGCATGATGACGTGCCGCCGCATCCCCAAGAGCGCGAAGGACCCCGATCAGATCATGGCCTACCTCGGCCTATCGGCCGACGACGTGGCGGCCCGCGTCCGCGGCCTTGTCGGCCGATGAAAGGCCTCCGGTCGGCTTGCCCTGGCGGCACAGTCCGACGACAGCCCCCCGGCAGGTTCCAGCGGCCGCTGCTGGAACGCGCGATGTTCCGAGGCCCCCCTCTGCGGCGTGCTCAAGCCCGCCGCAACCGGACTCAGAATGCGAGAAAGGGCTGCTAACCCGCCCGTCCGCCGCGTGTCTAGGTTGGAAACGGCCTCGCCGCAGGAACGTTGGGGCGCCGGCCAGGGCCGGTTGTTCGACCGCGGATGGGCGGAACAGGAAGCCTCAAGAAGCCCCACACGATTCTGGAGGCCCGCGCCATGACTCGCGGAAACGCAAACAAGCTGATCGGTGCGGTAGCGGCCGCCTTGACGCTGACGGCCTTCGCCGTGGACTCCGCCAGCGCCCAGTACCGAACGCGATACGAGCGTACACGGTACAGCAGTTCGGCCTGCTACGGCGGCGGTTACTCGCACGTTCGCTACGTGCGCGTCTATGCGCCCCCGCCGCCGCCTCCACCGCCGGTCCGATACGTCCGCTACGAGCAGGTCATGCGACACGATTCCTGCTGCCGCTGCGACCGGTGCTACCCTCGGACGGTGTACGTGGACCGCTCACCGCGGCCGGGCTTCTCCCTCAGCTTCAGCTATCGCAACGATTCGCATCGCTCCCGGCACCACGACTCCGACCACCGATGGAACCGCGGCCATGATGGCCGGCACAGTCACAACCGCCAGCATCATCGCCGCTAACACCCTCGCGGGCGATGCCGACCGCTCCT
>CAZERK010000028.1:2582-14819 GCA_964514515.1 uncultured Planctomycetaceae bacterium | reverse complement strand
CTTCGCGACTCCGGCCATCGAGACGATCGCCCTGACCAAGGTGTACGGCAGCGGCCACACCGAGGTGGTCGCCATGCGCGACGCTTCGCTCCGCATTGAGCCCGGTCAGTGCGCTGCATTGATCGGCCCGAGCGGCGCCGGCAAGTCCACCTACTTGACCGCCGTCGGCCTGATCAACCCACCCACATCCGGGCGGATTCTCATTGGTGGCCGCGCGGTTATGGACGGGCCTGTCGCCCTGACCGATCCACGCCGCTTCCGACGGCAGCACATCGGGTACGTGACGCAGAAAGCCAACCTGATCGGTTTTCTCACGGCCATGGAAAACGTGGAAGTCGCGATGCACCTCAACGGCGTACCCGCCCGCACCGCCCGGCAGCAGGCGCAGGAGCTGATGGGCTATTTGGGCGTCGCGGAACGTGCGGACGGATACCCCCCCGAGCTGTCCGGAGGGGAACAGCAGCGCGTCGCCATCGCCCGCGCGCTGGCAAACCGTCCGAGCGTGGTACTCGCCGATGAGCCGACCGCCGCCCTGGACAGCCGTCGCGGCCGCCAGGTGATGGAGCTGTTCGCCAAGGTGGCTCACGAGCAAGGCGCGGGGGTCATCGTGGTCACACATGATCAGCGGGCGCTCGACGTGTTCGATGTCATCTACGAAATGGAAGACGGGATCATTCGGCAGGGTGCGGCGGGAGCAGCCGAAGCGGCAACGGCCGCTGTTTCTGCAGGCGACAGCGGATGTCTGTAGGGTGCGCGCCCGGCGGCTGGGTCCGTCGGCGGAGGCGTGCCAGGAGTCAGATGTATGCTTGAATCGTTGGCCGAGAATCTCGCGGAAATCATCAAAGTCAATCCGTGGATGGCCCCGCTGGCCGCATTCGTCGGTGGTCTGCTGACGGCGGCCAACCCCTGTGTGCTCGCCGCCGCACCGCTGATGATCGGCTACGTCGCCGGGCAGGAAAAACGCTCGGTCGGGCGCTCGTTTTTGCTGTCGCTCACGTTCGCCATCGGCCTGACGATCATGTTCGGGCTGATCTGGTTCGGCGTCTGGTCGGCCAGCTCGCTGATCTCCGCCGAGTATTGGAAGTACGTTGCGGCGGCGGTCTGTTTCCTCATGGGCCTGCACCTGCTGGGCGTGCTCCACTTTCAGATCCCCGTCCCGGCAGGCATGCAACCGAAAAAGAAGGGCTTCGTCGGCGCATTGCTCCTGGGGCTGCTGTTCGGACTGATTTCGCTGCCCTGCGCGGGACCGGTGCTCGGCGCGCTGATCGTCGTCACCCCGATGTACGGTGCGGCGTTCGGCGTGATGCTGCTCGTCGCCTACAGCCTGGGGCACTGCGGACTCGTCCTCATCGGCGGCACGTCCATTGGCTTCGTGCAACGGCTCGCCGATAGTAAGGGCTGGACGGCCGGGACGGACATCCTGCGGCGCATCGCCGGTGTTCTGATCATCGGCGTCGGCGTGTGGGTGCTCTTTTTCGCGTGAACGAAAGCCGGGGGCAACAGGAGCACGAGAGCCCTGTTATCGCGAGGCTGAAGATGAACCCGCGGTATCGTCGTTCCTTTGCTAGCCTTGCCGCAGGAACGATCCATGCGCGGGATCCGACGCGAATGGCGCCGGACCTGACTACCCTGGGCGCCTTCCTTCTCTCAAGCGGCTCTGGCGTGCCGGGCTCCACTGGCATTGGCCACCGGCCTGCCGGATGCTCTGGGAGAATCCCGGCGCAACAGCGAAGGTACGCGTTTTCCCTTGCGATAACATATTCGCTTGCGTAAATATGACGAGCGCCTGACTGCCACAGGGCTGGGGCGCCGTCCGGCGGTTATTTCTCTACGTTCTGCTTGCATTTGTTGATTCATGGGTTATAATTCGTTAGTTGGCGAAGTGAGAAAGCAACCCATGCAGCCCTTTTTAGACATCACCAAAGCGCTTAGCGACGAGACCCGCGTCCGCGCCCTCGCCGCCCTCCGCGAAGGGGAATTGTGCTTGTGCCACATAATCGGGCTGCTAGAGTTGGCCCCCTCAACCGTGTCGAAGCACATGGACCTGCTGGTCCGGGCCGGCCTGGTTGATCGACGTAAGGCCGGCCGCTGGGCGCATTTTCACCTCGCCGACCGCAACGCCTCCGCGACCGCCCGCCATGCCCTCCGCTGGGTGCTAGAAGCGCTCGCGGACAACGCGGCCATCGCCAAGGATGTCCAGCGGCTCGCCGGGCTGCGGCGCAAGAACCCCCAGGAGCTGGCGGCGTGCTACAGAAGCTGAAATGTGATCACGGTCTGCGGACCCGCCCAGGAGAACTGCCCGATCCTCCTAGGCAAAGCCAAGGTGCTCCACGTCGGCTTTGATGATCCGCCGACACTGACGATGACGGCCAGGACCGAGGAAGAGGCCCTGAGCCACTACCGACGGGTTCGCGACGAGATCAGGATGTTTGTCATGCGTTTGCCCAAGGCGCTATCCAACAAGACATGACCAGTTTCTGCTGGAAACAGGAGTACGGAATGCCCAAGCTTGAAGTGTTCGACCCGCCGATGTGTTGCCCAACCGGTGTTTGCGGCCCCGCTGTCGACCCGGTCTTGCCCGAGTTCGCCGCTGATCTGGAGTGGCTGCGGAGCCAGGGTGTCACGGTCGAGCGGTATAGCCTGTCGCAGCAGCCCGGCGGGTTCGTTGCCAACGAGTTGGTAAAGAAGACGCTGGCGGAGAGCGGAAACAACTGCCTCCCGTTGATCCTGGTGGACGGCCGCATCGTCAGCCAGGGCGCTTATCTTAGCCGCCAAGAGCTTGCGGCGTTCGTTGGTGGTGACGGCAAGGAACCGGCCAGCATCTACACGCCCGCGGTGGCAGAACTGGTGGCCATCGGTGCGTCGATTGCCGCCAACTGCGAACGCTGCTTCAAATACCACTTTGTCGAGGCCAAGAAGCTCGGCGTCTCCCGTGCGGACATGGCCCTGGCGGTTCAAACTGCCCAGCGGGTCAAGGATGCGCCCGCGCAGGCCATATGGGAGATGGCTCGGCGCCACTTGGGCTGCGCTGTGCCGGCCGAGGGAACCGATTCCGAATCGAACCCCGCGATCGCGGCAGCCGCGGGAGAGGCTACGTCGCGTTGCTGCTGACGAGGACCAATATGGAATTCATCAACGACGCAACTCGTTACCTGTTCTTCACCGGCAAGGGCGGGGTCGGTAAGACTTCGGTGTCCTGCGCTACTGCCATCGCCCTCGCGGACCGTGGCAAGCGCGTGCTACTCGTCAGTACGGACCCGGCCTCCAATCTCGATGAGGTGCTCGGGACGCGCCTGGGGAACCGGCCGACGGCGATAGCCGCGGCACCTCGGTTGGACGCGATGAACATTGACCCGGAGGTCGCCGCGCGCGAGTACCGTGAGCGCGTGGTCGGGCCGTACCGAGGTGTCTTGCCGGACGCCGCGGTCGCCAGCATTGAGGAACAACTCTCGGGGGCGTGTACCACCGAGATCGCCGCATTTGATGAGTTCTCCAAGTTGCTTGCGGATCCCGCGCTGACGGTGGAGTACGACCACGTGGTTCTGGACACGGCTCCCACGGGCCATACGCTGCGCCTGCTGGCGCTTCCCGCGGCGTGGACCGACTTCCTGGCGTCGAGCGCGGGTGGCACATCTTGTCTCGGGCCGCTGTCGGGCTTGCAGGCTCAGAAGACTCTCTACCAAGCCACTTTGGAGGCCTTGCGCGACGCGGCTACGACCAGAGTCGTGCTCGTGAGCCGCCCAGAGCGAACGGCACTAGCCGAGGCCGACCGCTCGCGCGCCGAACTGTCGGCACTCGGTCTGACGAATCAGTTGCTAGTCGTAAACGGCGTCTTCGCAGCGAGCACCGCCGGTGATCCGGTTGCCTGTGCGCTGGAATCTCGGGGGCGCGCTGCCTTGAACGCCATGCCGCCCGGCCTCGAGAAACTGCCCCGCCGACAGGTTCCGCTGCTGCCATCCGGACTGATCGGAGTCAATGCGCTCCGCGTGATGCTGGAAGCGGGTGTCGGAGCAGGGTGTGCGCTAACCGGGTGCCTTCAGGATCGAAAGCGGCGACACTTTCCGCCACCCCTGCACGAGTTCGTGGCCGAACTCGCTGCTCGCGGCCGCGGCGTGATCATGACGATGGGCAAGGGAGGCGTCGGCAAGACGACGATTGCTTCCGCGATTGCCGTGGCACTGGCCAGGCGAGGGCATCGCGTGCACTTGAGCACCACCGATCCGGCCGCGCAGGTAGATGCATTTCTGATGAATGCCGTCCCGGGGCTCAGGGTGAGTCGGATCGATCCGGTGGTCGAGACTCGCGCATACCGGGATGAGGTCCTGGCCACGGCTGGAACGAGGCTCGACGCCCCAGGCCGCGACCTCCTCGAAGAAGAGCTACGGTCACCGTGTACCGAGGAGATCGCCGTCTTTCGAGCCTTTGCCCGTGCCGTGGAAGAAGGGTGCGACGGCTTTGTCGTGCTCGACACCGCTCCCACCGGCCACACGTTGTTGCTGCTGGACGCGACGGAGGCTTACCATCGCCAGGTATCCCAAACGATGAGTGACCTCCCAGACTCGGTCCGTGAACTCCTTCCCCGGCTGCGCGATCCGCAGTTCACGCGAGTTCTCCTCGTGACCCTACCCGAGGCCACCCCGGTTCATGAGGCAGGGCAACTTCAGCGCGATTTGGCTCGAGCCCAGATCACCCCGTTCGCCTGGGTCATCAATCAAAGCCTCGCGCCGCTTCCTCTGAGCGATCCGGCGCTCCTCGCGAAACAGGAAAATGAGCTTGTATATATTGACGAGGTACGGAACGCTCTGGCCGACCGCGTCGCTCTGGTTTCGTGGATGACGGAAGAGCCGGTCGGTTCGCAACGTCTTCTGCAGCTTCTTCAGGGTGAGCCAGTGGTAGCGGGAGTCCCCTGAAGGAAGGAGCCCAATCATGCCTGTGTACGAATACGTCTGCCCTAAGTGTCTGAGCCAATTCGAGGTGTTCGCGTCGATCGCGCAGAAAGAGAAAGGGCTTGACCCGGCATGCCCCAAGTGCGGACAAACCGGCGCCCGACGCGTTTTCAGCAGCGTGAGTATTCCCACTGGTGGCAAGAACCGGAGCTCCCCGTGCTGCCGCGGCTCCACACCCGAATGCTGCTCCGGTTCTGACAATTAAGGCACGGCGCTGGAGTTGCCAGAACATGCGGAGACTGAGGCGAGCGCCGAAACTCGTTGACGATGTGGTGTGTCAAGGTGCATGCCGCAGCGGAGTTGCACGTATGCGATACGGTTGATTGAGACACTGGCCCCGTCGGGGAGTGCAATCTCAACTCAGCTAGCAGGAGCAAGAGCGATGTCGAGTGGTGTTGCGAAGAAGCTATCCTTTCTCGATCGGTATCTGACGTTGTGGATCTTTCTGGCCATGGCGGTCGGCGTGTTCGGCGGCTACCTCGTCCCTGGCACCAAGAACTTTATCAACCTGTTTCAGGTGGGCACGACCAACATCCCCATCGCCATCGGGCTCATCCTGATGATGTACCCGCCCCTGGCCAAGGTGAAATACGAAGAACTGGGCGATGTATTCCGGAACTACCGCATTCTGAGCCTGTCGCTCGTGCAGAACTGGGTGATCGGGCCGATCCTGATGTTCGTCCTGGCGATTCTGTTCTTGCGGGGCTATCCCGAGTACATGGTCGGTCTGATCATGATCGGCCTGGCCCGCTGCATCGCCATGGTCATCGTCTGGAACGAGCTGGCGAAGGGGGACACCGAGTACGCCGCCGGGCTGGTCGCCTTCAACTCTGTGTTTCAGGTGCTGTTCTATTCCGTATACGCCTGGTTCTTCATCACGGTGCTGCCGCCGCTGTTCGGCCTTCAGGGTGCCGTGGTGGAAGTGACCATCCGTCAGATTGCCGAGAGCGTATTCATCTACCTTGGCATCCCGTTCATCGCCGGGATGATCACGCGATTTGCGCTGATCAAGGCGCGAGGCAAGGAATGGTACGAGCATCGCTTCATCCCCAAGATCAGCCCGATCACGTTGATCGCGTTGCTGTTCACGATTCTCGTCATGTTCAGCCTGAAGGGCGAACTGATCGTCAAGATCCCGCTTGACGTGGTGCGGATAGCGATCCCGCTGCTGATCTACTTCGTGCTGATGTTCCTGGTCAGCTTCTGGATGGGCCGCAAGTTCGGTGCGGATTACGCCAAGACGGCAACCTTGTCCTTCACGGCCGCCAGCAATAACTTCGAGCTGGCCATCGCCGTGGCGGTGGCTGTCTTCGGGATTAACTCCGGCGTGGCTTTCGCCGCCGTCATCGGACCCTTAGTAGAAGTGCCCGTACTCATCGGCCTGGTGAACGTGGCGTTGTACTTCCAACGTAAGTACTTTGCCCCGTCTTCGAGCATGAACGCGGCGCCCGCGTAACGCGGAGAACGACCATGAAGCAGCACAGACATCTGAAGCCGGATTCTCTGATCCTCACCGCCTTGCTCTTCCTCTGGGGAAGCGGCTGCGCCCCCGCAATGGGGAGTATGCACGCTGCCTCCGGAGGTTTGCCGGGCGAGAGTGACGAACCGTGGGATCTGGTGCATTTGCATCTCGACATTGAGCTCTGCCCCGGCCACGGCAGCCTGTTCGGTAAGGGGGCCGCCAGGCTCCGCTTGGCCGCCGGGACGTCGACCGGTCCCACCCTGAAGCTGAACGACGTCAGTCGCTTCACGAAATGTGCCGCCGATGGCGGCCAACCCGCCCAGGTCGAGATGAAGCCGCACCGGGCGCAAGTGCGCTTTCCGCAGCCGCTCAAGGCGGGCGAGGAAGTCGAGCTCGTTTTTGAATTCCGCAGTGGTGGAGGGGCGTGTCCCGTCGTGGTCTCGCCGGACGGCGCGTATGCCCGCTGCCACGGGAACTGGTATCCGGAACCGCTCGTCGGTTCAACGGTGGCCCCGGGAACAACCCGGCTGAGCGTGCCCGAGGACTGGCGAACCGTGGCCAACGGCAAGCTGATCGAGAGCCGCGTTCAGGCCGGTCGCCGCATCGAGACCTGGAAGACTGAAACGCCGACGGCACGGTCTTTTGCGGCCGGCCCGTATTCCGTTCGGCAATTCTCGGCCGGCGACCGAACGGTCGGGATCTACCTGCTCGGCGAAGATGACGCCAAGGCCAAGACTTATGGTGAGGGGGCGTTGCGAGTGCTTGAGGCCCTGGAGGCCCGCCTCGGTCCCTATCCCTACGACACTTGCGCGGTCGTCGAGATACCCGACGATGCCGCCGCGTGGAAGGGCGCCGCGGAGAACGGCTTGATTCTGCTCGGGGCTGAAGATCTGCGCGCGGACGAATTCAATCTGCCGCTCGTAGCCCACGAGTTGGCCCACCAATGGTGGGGCAATCACGTGCGAACGCGGAACCCCGCCGCCCTGATGGTGGACGAGGCCCTGGCTCAGTATGGCATCGTACTGGCTATCGAGGCCCTGGAGGGAGAGCCGGCCGCGACGGAGTTTCTCCGCTTCTCGCGTGAAGGCTTCCTGCCGTGCGAATGCGCCCGAGCATATTTCAACCGAATCCTTGGACAGAAGCACGACCGGCCGCTCATGCAGTTGACCGGGGGCAAGTCCGACTACTGGCTCGCCAACGCCAAAGGGCACTGGGTGTACCACATGCTGCGCCAGCGCGTGGGAGACGACCTGTTCTTCGGGACCCTGCGCAAGCTGATCGCCCGCCACGGCGGCGATGAGATGTCCCTGGCCGATCTGCGGGCGGCGTTCATGGCCGCTGCGCCGCCGGAGGCCGAACTAGAAACGTTCTTCCAGCAGTGGCTCGACCGAGCCGGTGCGCCGCGGCTCGACGTAACCTGGACCGCCGAAGAAGGTGCGGACGGGCCGGCGGCGCGCGTGACGATTCGACAAGAGGGGAAGCCGTACACCTTCCGGCTGGAGGTCGCCGTGGATGCTGATGATGCCTCCAAAACACACACTATTCGGCTATCCGTGAAGAAGGAAACCTTCTTGCTCCCCGCCGCCGGGAGCGTTACGGACGTGCGGATTGACCCGCGTCATCGACTACTGATTGGAGACGCAGCCTACTAGCGAAAGCCTGGCCAACGAGCGACCAACACGCGTATAGGAGGTCCAGTGATGAACGACTATTGCTACTGTTGCGACGAGTGTTTTGAGGCCTTTGAATTGCGGGCCTCGATGTCCAAGACCGCCAAGTATGCGAAAGGGCATCGGGTGCGATGTCCGAGCTGCGGCTCGGAGGCAACTCGCCAGTCGCTGCGCGGTGGCCGCGGCCTCGGCGGTTCAGCGGAACATGGCACCTGCCGGCCCCTTGAAGCCGCGGGGAAGCGACCGCCTTCGCCGAACACGAAAGGACGCATCGATTGAAGGGCCCGGTGCGATAACATCGAGGTGTTTGTCCCGCCAATGCTCTGTAGAATGAGAATGTGCGGCGTGAGCATGGACTAGGAACTCATACGGTTTATCCAAAAGCCGGCCTAGCTAGAGCAGCGCTCCCGCAGCGCCAACGCGGTTTATCGGTATGCGTTCAACTAGGAACCCCACGAGTCCACGCAAATCAAGACCGTGATGAGTGCCATGGGGACCGGTGGCGGGTGGAAGGTGCTGTCCATAATTATGGTCAACGGGCAAAATTGTAAGGCAGGGCAGCTCCTTGTCACGTGAAGAGCTGACCACTGCCCTCGAAGGCCCGTCCCGCGAAGAGGTGTATCCATGAATCGGCTGCTGGTAATTGCGATTTCAGGCGCAGTGTTGGGTGGGCTGTTTGCACTATCGGCCCTGAGCGTGGCGGGAGATTCACCGGGCCCCACCACGGGGCCGGCCGGCCCCCCAACTGCCGTCGCACCTCCCCAGGGAGTCTGTCCGCCTTTCAAGCTCCGTGACGAACAGGGCAACGTCATCGACCCGCGGAACGGCATCAACGCCTCTGTGCCGTACTCGCCCAAGCAGACCTGCGGCGCAATCGGCTGCCACAATTACGACTTGATCACCGAGGGGTTCCACTTCACGCAAGGTAAGGGCGAGAAGCTGCCCGCGGAGTACGCGGCCCGCTATGGTTGGGTGAAATCTCCCGGCAACTACGGCGGTAACTGGTGCTCGCCCGCGCCGCTCTATCGGGAGCTGGCCCCCAAGCAGAACAGCGGCGCTCGCCTGATCGACATGACCTCGTTCGAGTTTGTGACGGCGACGTGTGGAAACTGCCATCCGGGTGGTGGCCCGATGGAATTCGACCGCGATGGGCACCGCTACGACGAGCGGATGCGCGACCCCGTGGCGGGTTTGACGCCGAGCGGCGACAACGGATTCGACGGGGACTACTACAAGGCACGCTGGTCGGAGACCGGCGTGATCGAGGCGGACTGTTTGCTCTGCCACATGCCCGAATACGACTTCGCGAAGAGAAACGCGGAATTGGCGCACCTGAACTTTCGCTGGGGTGCTACGGTGGGCGCCGGGTTGGCCACTGTCGCCGGCAAAGTGGCCGCCAACGAACCGCCGATCGTCACCTATGACTCCTCCCGTTTCGACCCGGAAGGCAACGTGATCCTGCACATTGTGCCGCAGCCGCGGAACGATACCTGTCTAAACTGTCACTTCAAGCCGGACTGGAAGAAACGGGGCGCGGGATACTCGACCCGTACGGACGTACACATGGCCGCCGGGCTGCTGTGCGTGGATTGCCACGCGGCGGGAAGCAAGGCGGCTGACCCGCGCATCCGCGGAAAGGAAGTGCATCAATTTGGCAAGGGCGACGATCCATCGGGATTCGTCCGCAACGATCTGGACGACACAGTTCGCACATGCGAGGCCTGCCACCTGGAGGGCTGGCGCAACGCCCCGCGCGCCACGCACGAATGGCTGCCGCCCATGCACATGGAGAAACTCTCCTGCCAGGCGTGCCACATTCCCAACCGCGCGGTCAAGAGCGCCCTCGTGCAGGCCAGCGACGTGTACAACGCCGCGCCGCGGATTTCCCCGCCTGGCAAGCACATCTGGACGTTCTACGACCAGGAGATGAAGTTCTGGAACCACTATGGAGAGCTTGACCTCTTCAGCGCCCACGATAAGCCGACCAACGTCACGCAGCCGACGCTCGCCCGCTACAAGGGCAAGATATATCCGGTCAACCGCGTCCACAGCACCTTCGTGGGCTATGAGAATTCCGGACAGCCAGGCCTGCACCAACTCTTCATGAAGGACTTCTTCATGATGTGGAAGGAACATCGGGGTGATCCCGCCAACAAGTACCCCCAGCTTGCCCAGATATCCGACGACAACGGCGACGGGGCGCCGGAAGTGAATCGCCCGCAGGAGATCGACGCCCTGCTTGCCGCGTGCAAGGACGAGCTGGCCGCCACCAAGTTCCCCCTGGAAGGCAAACGCTTGGTTTGGGTCGGCGACAGTCGGGCGTACTACTCATCGACGGAGTCTCGCCAGCTACCCCACGAGGAGCACGAAGCGACGGCCTACGCCTCAGTGTACAAGTTCTCGCACGACATTGCTCCCGCGCGGGCAGCGCTTGGGGCCGGCGGTTGCACCGACTGCCATTCCTCGCCGTCGCCCTTCTTTGACCGGCCTGTGCTCGCCCAGGCGTTTCAGGCGAGCGACGGGCAGCCGCACTGGGTCCCGAATCACCAGATACTCGGCCTTGGCACGGGCTGGATTTGGGCTGGCGCTGTCCGGGAGCAGACGCTCAAGCCGCTGATGTACCTGTTGCTGGCGGTCCTGGCAGTTGTGTGGCTCGTCGCCGGATTGCGCGATGCGGCGGTTCGCAACGGGGCGTTGTCCCCGCATCAGGCCCGGCTGGGCGCTTGGGCGTTGGTGATCGTCGCGGTTATCGGCGGCCTACTGGCCGCCCGCACACCGGACGTGCTGGGTTACATGCTGGCCAGCCGGTTTACGCTGGTCGCGAAGCTCTTCTGGGTGGCGGCTGCGGTCTTCACAGCGGCGATCGTGACGAATCTCCAGCAGCCACAAAGGGAAACCCACACGCTTCGGCTTGCGGTGACCCGCCTTACGTGGCTCGTGTTGGTTCTGACCGGCCTATGCGGCGGATTGATGCTTGTGCAACTGAAGACGCTGCCGGCGCTGACGCGCTTGGCCTACACCAGCTTCGACGTGGGACTCACATTGGTTCTTGCCCTGACGGTCGGGCAGCGGGTGATGCGCTTAGCGAACGCCGTATCATCAAATCCTGCGCGGCCCCGTGGCAGGCAGCCTGCGTGAATGGCCACCCCACGAACACGGATGTCGGGACTCGAACAGCTCACGGTAGGATGAAATACCGACTTCGGTTCACCCCTGTTGGCGCGTGGCTGCACAGGTACTATGACTCGGTGCTGCCGCGTGCCACTTGCCGGCTGGCAACAAGTAGGTGTGGCTCACGAGCCCAATCCAAACCGATATGAAGACATGGGCAAGCACGAAGACGTGATGCTGGGAGGCTTGGCACGCATTGCCTCCATCCTATTGATCTCGGTCTTGACTCCGCTGCCCAGCCTCGCCGAAGAGAAACCCGAACCACCCCACTGGAGCGATGCCCTCAAGAACATCCCCATCGGGCCGCTCAGCCTCGACATAGGTGGAAGCCTGCGCTATCGGTACGAGCGGCAAGATGACTTCAACGTTCAGCGTTATGCAGATGACCGCGACGGCTTCACTTCGGATAGTTTCCTCCTCCAGCGGGCTCGGCTGGACTTCAATCTCAAAATGGGCAAGGACGCCCGAGCATATGTGGAGCGCCAGGACGCCCTGGTGTACGATTCTGACTTCACAAGGGGTGATTTCGACTGGCACTTCTATTCGTGCCCGTATTGGGACCTGCTTGATTTGCGGCAGGCGTACCTGGAATGGTTGCACATCGGCGACACCCCCTTTGGCTTCAAGGTCGGGCGTCAAGCCATCTCCTACGCCGACTATCGAATCTGGGGGCCGGGCGAGTGGGGTAACGTGGGTCGATACACTTGGGATGCAGTCAAGCTCATCGCGGATACGGAGCCGGCCGAAATCCATGCAATCTTCGGCAACCGCGTGCGATATCACCCCTCTCACTTTGACGAGCATGACCGCCACTTGGATGCCTACGGCTTTTACGGCATGGTCAAGAAGCTGCCGTTCCGTCTAGACCTGTTCTGGCTGTGGAAGAAGACGCAGCCCGACATGGTCGTGAACGCGAAAGGCGACGCGCTGGAACTCGACCCCCACACGCTCGGCCTTCCCATAGACGGCTGGTTCGGTTCCGGCAAGC
>CAZERK010000028.1:0-2572 GCA_964514515.1 uncultured Planctomycetaceae bacterium | reverse complement strand
CTGGCGCCCGGCAGATTGTCGATTCCGACAACGTCGAGTCGCTCTCGCTCGGCCTGCACATTGACGGCAGGGTGGGTTCCGGCAAAGAGTGGGATTATGGTGGCACATTGGCGCATTCCCTGGGTGATCGCGCCACATTGATATCGGAGACGGTGCAGGACGTGATCATGCGCACAGCCACCGACTACGACGTAAGGGCCTGGGGGGGAAACGTTCGCCTGGGCTATACTTTCGACCACCCGTGGGAACCCCGCGTTGGTGTTGAGTACAGCCACGGCTCCGGCGGCTCGAATCTGCCCGGCGACGATTACGAAACGTTCGACGGCGCCTTCGGCGGCATCGACACGACCAAATACGGCTGGATGAACTTCTTTTCCTGGATGAACCTCCATGACTACGAGGTGGCGCTTAGTTGCAAGCCCGTATCCAAAACGAGAATCGCCCTCGAATACCACTTCTTCCGCCTCGATGACAGCAAGGATGCCTGGTACTGGTCGAGCGGGCGGGCCGCGCGGCAGGATGCCACCGGCGGCTCGGGTTCCAGCGTCGGCCAGGAACTGGATTTGACCCTGGCCTACGACTACAGCAAACACATGAAATTCTTGATCGGATACGCACACTTCTTGCCCGGGCGGTTTCTTCGGCGAACAGGCGACAGCCCCGACGCCGATTGGTTCTTCGTGCAAGTTCATTACTCCTTCTGACTCGACAGTGCTGCGCGGAGGTGTGATGCTGGTGCAAGCGGAGGCTTTGCCCACATTGACGCGCCTTGCCTACACAGCGTTCGATGTCGGCCTGGTTCCGGCCCTGATACTAACTATCGTCATGCACCTTACGCGTCTCGCGAAAACCAAGGCCGGCAGTGCGGCGCGCTCCAGCGAGGTACAACATCCATAAAGATTGCATTCGAGATGGACGGGCTCCACACCTCCACTTCTGTTCGACAGGCATCGTCGCGTCCGATATCGATGCATCCAGGCTGAGCCCGCCGCGAATTCAGCGAGCTCGCCCACGGGCGCGACGTTGACACGCACCGTTCTTGCGAATAACATATTCGCTTATATGAATATGACGAAACGCCTTTCCGCCCCCAACCTGCTCTTTCGCGCCTTCGCGGATCCGACCCGCCTGCGCTTGCTCGGCCTGCTGTTGGAGGGAGAAATCTGCGTCTGCGACTTGTGCGCCGCCCTGAAGGTGCCGCAGCCCAAGGTCTCGCGGCATCTGGCCTACCTTCGGCGTGCCGGGCTCGTCGAAGTGCGACAATCCGGCAAGTGGAAGTACTACGCCCTGCAGAGTAAGACCACCGGCCTCCATCGCAAGCTGCTCGACTGCGTGCGGGACTGCCTGCGGGGATTGGCCGTGCTCGAACACGACCGGCGGCAACTGACCGAGGTTCGCCGCAAGTCCCGCTGCTGCGCGGAGTAGGTTCTCGGTCGACATCGGACTCCGGAGACGAGAAGCCGGCCCGGGCGAACCGCGCCCGGCCGCAAACCTAGGAGATGAACATGGTGAAATTGTCTGTTCGTGGTGGAGTCGTCGCTTCGCTGGTGGTGCTGCTCGGCTCGACCGCCGCATACGCTCAGTTGCCCCCTCCCCCGGCCGCGAATCCCGCCGGGGCCGCACCCGGCGAGAGTCAAACCGGCGGGCAGGGCCTGGAGCCCTTGAAACACGCCGCCGACGCCCAGAAATACCTCTTTTTGTTCTTCTACCAAACCGACGACGAACAAACTCGATCCCTGCGCGGGGTCTTCGAAACCACGATGGGCAAAGTGACGGATCGGGCCGAGTCGGCCATCGTCAGCCTGACGGACCCGTCGCAGAAAGTGCTGGTGAGCAAGTTCGGCGCCGATCGCGCCCCGATGCCCATGGTGCTGGCGCTGGCCCCCAACGGCGCCGTGACCGGCGGTTATCCGCTCAAGTTCGATGAGCGACTGCTGATGAGCGCGTTTTGCAGCCGCAGCACGTGGGAGTCGCTCAAGGCCCTACAAGACGGCAAACTGGTATTCTTCTGCATCCAGCACGCCACCACCAGGTTCGGTCCGGAGGCCCTGAAGGCCGTTCAGGACGTCAAGGCCGATGCCCAGTACGCCAAGTTGACCGAGATCGTCACCATCGACCCGCTTGACGCCGCGGAAGCAGACGCCTTGAAGCGCCTCAACATCGACCCCAAGGCGAACGAGGCCGTGACGATCCTGATCGCCCCGCCGGCCACCATCGTCAATCGGTTCCAGGGCGCCGTCACCAAAGAAGCCATCGTCGCGGAGATCAAGAAGGCCGCGGCCGGAAAAGGTGGCTGTTGCCCCGGCGGCAAATGCGGCCCGAGGGCGCCGGCGCCCGGCGCCGGGCCTGCCGCCGCCGCAGCCGCCAAGCCCCGGCCGGGTGTCGCCGTGGGCAAGACCCCGCCGGGAGCGCCTGTTCCCCAGCAACGCCCGGGAACACCGGCGACCAAGCCGTAGAATGGGAGGGCCGGCGTAGAACCTCGTCGCGGAGTCCGACAACTCGCCGCGAAGCCCGGCAAACGCGCCCCATCCTTCATGTAACACGCGGGCAACATGGGGGGCCTCACTGATTG
>CAZERK010000027.1:7365-15067 GCA_964514515.1 uncultured Planctomycetaceae bacterium | reverse complement strand
GAGCCGATGGGCAGCGTGGCCTGCTTCCGACACGTCCGCAAGGGCCAGGACACCGGCGCCGGCCGGATGGTCGAAATCAACGAGACCTTCGAACGCGTGGCCCGCGATGGAGGTTTCTACAGCGAGGGGTTGATGGAACGCATTGCCAAGGACGGCACCCTCGCTCTTATTGACGACGTGCCCGAGGACGTGAAGCGCGTGTTCGTCTGCGCGCACGACATCGAGCCGCGATGGCACGTGAAGATGCAGGCCGCTTTCCAGGCGCATTGCGATTCTTCCATCAGCAAGACCATCAACTTCCCGCACCAGGCCAAGGTGCAGGACGTGGACGGCATCTACCGCATGGCGTTCGAGCTTCGGTGCAAGGGCGTCACGGTCTATCGCGACGGTTGCCGGGCCGAGCAGCCGATGGCCCTGGCCGACTCTGACGCGAAGCACGCCGAGCCGGTCGCAGACAACGGCGGCGGCAGCGAACCCAAGGAGCCCCCGCCTCCCCCTCCCGGCCCGACAACCTTGGGGGACCGGACTATGAAGACAGAGACGAACTTGTTTGGAGAGCGGATCACCCAGGTGAAGACCAAGCCGGCGACGCTCGAGCCAAAGGAGCTGCCCGCCATCACGAGCGGCGTGCGCGTCCGCCAGCCGACGCCGTTCGGCAACATGCACATCCAGATCACGGTCGACCCCCGCGCCGAGCGCGAGCTGGAGGTCTTCGCCCAGCTCGGCAAGGGCGGCGACATCGCCACAAGCGACCTCGAGGCCATCTGCCGGATGATCAGCCTGTGGCTCCGTGCCGGCGGCGGCCTCAAGCACGTCATCAAGCAGCTCGGCGGCATCGGCTCGTCCCTGCAAATCCCCACGCGGCACGGCCGCATCATGTCGCTCGGCGACGGCTTGGCCACCGCGTTGAAGCGCTATACCCGAGCCAAGGAGCGCCACGGCCTCAAGGCCTTGTTGTTGGGAGAGATCGACCCCGCACAGATCGAGGAAGAGGACGCATCGGCCGGCGTCTCGCGAAGCGGCAACGGCAACGGGAATGGAAACGGCGGCGGCAACGGCGGTTCCGATCGTGCCAGCGACATCACGATCCAAGCCGCCAGCCGCCTGGTCGAGCCGCTCGCGCGGTCGCTTCCGGCCCGATTGTCGTATCGTCTGAAGTGCCCCGAGTGCGGGGGCGATCTGGACATGGGCGAAAGCTGCACGAAGTGCCACAACTGCGGCTACGCGCATTGCTAGCGCGTCTCGCGGTTGCGTGGCAGGAGGGCGCGGCATCGGAAGACGAGACATAACAGACTTGGTGGACGCAGGGGAAGGGATGATCAGGGGAGGAGTGTTTGAACGAGCTCTACCGCGGTGAACGCCGCGCAGGCGGACATCGCCACGGGATCGGTTTCATACAGGGGCGATGGTTGAACACTCTCTGGAGTCGATAGAGGCACGGCTTCTTTCCCCTCCGGAAAACGTCGGGTCTCCCAAGCGGAGCTCGACGTTTTCTTTTTCTCAAGCTTGTACCATGTTTGTCCGCCTCGCAATCTCTTCGCGAGGGCCAACGGCTCGTTCGGTCTCCATCGCCAGCCTGGTTAGAATGCACCAATCGTTGACGCAGGCCCGTTGAGACTGCCGCATGACCCCTGCACCGCATCTGAATGAGCCCCGATACGGCCTGGACGCCTCGATTTCGTCAGGAGGCATCGGACGGTTGGGATTCCTGTTGGCCGCGGCAGCCGTCGTCGCGATGAGCTTCGTGCTGCAATACCCTCGGGCGAAGGCGGCCTTCGATTCGCACCGCGTGTTTCTCGCCGGCCCCGACGACTACCTGCGTCTCTATCGGGCCGAGCAGATCGCCCGCGGCGAGGCGACGCGCATCCGATGGATGAAGGAGATCAACGCACCGCGTGGCGCGGAACTGCATTGGACGGCGCCGATGGACGACCTGCTGGCGGGAGCCGACTGGCTGCTGGGCCGTTGGGCGACGGGACCGGACGGCTTCGCGGCTATCGCCGCCTGGGTTCCGCCGTGTCTGGGGGCGCTGTACCTGCTCGTGATGATCGGGTTCGTCGGGCGAGGCTGCGGGCATGCCGTCGGGATTCTGGCCGGCTTGCTCGTCGCCGTATCGCCGGCGTTCTACCGCGTCTTCTGCGTCGCGCACCCGGACCATCATTGCCTGATCGAATTATTGCTGCTCGTCACCGTAGCCGGTTGGATGCCGCCGCGTCTGTCTCGCGATCGCCCACGAAACGCCGAGCCGGACGGGCCGGCCGATGCCGCCAAGCCGCCCTCCGCCCAGTCTTCCGCGCAGACCGCGCCGCAAACGCCCGCCGCACCGGTACGGCTCGGCGGGGCGCTCATCAGCGGGTTGGCGATGGGCTTGGCCATCTGGGTCGCGTCGCAGGCCCTGATCGTCTGGCTGGCGATGATGGCGGGGCTGGCCTATGCCTGTTGCACCGGGCCGATCGACCACCGCCGCGCCTACGCCGAGGCCCGGCTCGTCTGGAACTGCGTCGTGGCGATCGTCGTGCTGACGGGCTGCCTCATCGAGAACTGGCCCAAACCCTATCCCATGGCGGTCGACAAGATCAGCCTCGTACACGTCGCCCTGGCCGCCATCGCATTCCTGGCGCCGAGCGCGACCGGTCGACGACGCGCTCGCAGACGCCCGACGGCTCGAGGCGAGCCATCGCTCCCTCGAACCGACGCCGACGCCTCGCCCAGCGTGACGAGCTTCGTCGCGTTCCTGGCGGCCGTGGCGGCCTTCACCGTTTGGCTCGCGGCAAGCAGCAGCCGTGCGTTCGAGCCTTTCAGCCGGCCGGAGTTCTTCCGTTGGTCCCAAAACGTGATGGAGCTGCGGCCGCTCATCGTGCAGGCCGGGACCGCCTGGTCGCTCAAGCCGCTGCACAGCCTGCTCGGCCTGTTGCCGTACGCCCTGCCGGTCCTGCTGATCGCCTTCGTCCGGTCGAAGTCCGTGCCGAAGCCGATCAAGTGCGCCCTCTTCCTGCTGGCGCCCGCCGTCACCTTGCTGAGCATCCGCCAGTTGCGCTGGTTGGATCATGTCAACCTCGCCGTCGTGCCGGTCGCCGTCATCGGTGCGTGCGAGTTGGGCCGGCTCCTGTTCCGCCGTGATACCACGTCGGCCGCAGCCGCTCGACTAGCCCTGGCGACAGTCGTCCTGGCCGCGCTGGTCTTCCCCTCGGCGAGCAAGGCCCTGGACCTCAGCGTTGATCGGGCGATGGAGGCCAACGCCTTTCAACAACGAACCGACTTCGTCGCCCAGCAAATCCGCCGCTACGAAGCCAAGCACCCTGCGGCGGACCCCGCCCGTCGCGCCATCCTCTGCGAGGACGGCGAAGGCCCGGCCCTGCTCTACTGGACGGGCCTGCCCGTCGTGGCCACGCCGTACCATCGCGCGCTGGACGGACTGTTGGAGGCCGCCCGTTTTTTCGCCGAGCGCGACCCGGCCCAGGCCCGAGCCCAACTCGACCGTCTCGGCGTGCGCTACGTCGTGATGCCGCCCCGGGCGCACGAGCAGTTGATGCAGTTGGAGCAGATCGCGTTCGGCGAGCTTCGGTCCTTCGACCCGCCGACCGACACGTTGGACGACTTCGGCCGACTCGTCCGCAAGCTCAACTACAAGCCCCACGAAACGGCCCAAACGATGGCCTATCGGTTGGTCATGGAGCCTAGCGTCGAGGTCATCCCCGGCGTCGAGCGCGTCGCGGAAATCCTCGAAGGCGCAACCGCCCTGGACGGCACGCCGATGAAGACAGGCTTGCTGTACGTCGTTCACGATCTGCCGGCCGATTCCCGGCCCGCGACCGCCCCGCCCTCCGCGCCCTAAACCGATCCGCTATACTGCCGCGCGCAGACCGTTTAGCCGCGAGCCGCAGACGAGCGCGCCGAACAAATGCAATCGACATGACGAACGACACGCATACCATCCAACGCGAGATCGAGGATCTGCGCCAGGCGATCCGCCGGCACGACTTCCTCTACTACGTCGAGGGCCGGCCGGAAATCTCCGACCGCCAGTACGACGCCCTCTTCTCACGACTGAAAGACCTCGAAGCCGCGCATCCCGAGCTCGTTACGCCGGACTCGCCGACGCAGCGCGTGGGCGGCCGACCGCTCGACGGCTTCGCCCACGTCACGCACGCCGTGCCGATGCTGTCCATCGATAACACGTACAACGAGGGCGATCTCCGCGAGTTCGACGCCCGCGTCGCCAAGGGCCTGGAAGGCGCGGCCTACGAGTACCTCGTCGACCCGAAGATCGACGGCGTGTCGGCGTCGCTGCGATACGAGCAGGGCCTCCTCGTGCTGGGCGCGACGCGCGGCGACGGCCGCACCGGCGACGACATCACGTCCAACATCAAGACCGTCCGGGCCGTTCCGTTGCGGCTGCGCGGGTCGGATTGGCCGGCCGTCCTGGAGGTCCGCGGCGAGGTCTATTGGCCGCGCCAGGCCTTCGACGCCTTCAACGCCAAGCGCCAGGAGCAAGGTCAGGAGCCGTTCGCCAACCCTCGAAACGCAACCGCCGGCGCGCTCAAGCAGCTCGACAGCCGGGCCAGCGCGAAGCGGGGCCTTTCGTTCATCGCCCACGGCTGCGGCGCGATCGCGGGCGCGGCCTTCGAGACCGCCTCGAAGCTGTACGCCGCCTTCAAACGTTGGGGGATTCCGACGAGCCCGCACATGCGCGTCTGCAAGAGCGTCGACGAGGTCGTCGCCTTCGTCGAACGATGGGAATCCCAGCGGCACGGCCTGGGCTACGAAACCGACGGGCTCGTCATCAAGGTCAATCGTCTCGATCAGCGCGACGCGCTCGGCGCGACGAGCCGCTACCCCCGCTGGTGCATCGCCTACAAGTATGCCGCCGAACAGGCCGAAAGCGTCCTCAAGTCCGTGGACTTCCAAGTCGGCTAACTGGGCACGATCACCCCGCGGGCCGTGCTGGAGCCGGTCCAGCTTTCCGGCACGACCGTGCAGCACGCGACCCTGCACAACTTCGATCAGGTCGACCGGCTCGACGTTCGCATCGGCGACGCGGTCATCGTCGAGAAGGCCGGCGAGATCATCCCGCAGGTCGTCCGCGTCGTGACGGAGAAGCGGCCGCCCCACGCGAGGCGAATCCTCCCGCCGAAGCAATGCCCCGTCTGCGGCGGCGAAGTCGTCAAGGACGAGGGCGGCGTCTATATCCGCTGCATCAATCCCGCCTGCGACGCGCAGATCAAGGAGCGACTCGAGTACTTCTGCGGTCGCGACCAGATGGACATCGAAGGCGCCGGCGAGGTGCTGATCGAGCAACTCGTGGACGCAGGCCTCGTCCATCAATACGCCGACTTGTATTCGTTGAAGAACAAGCGAGACGAGTTGCTGGAACTGGAGCGGATGGGCAAGAAATCCGTCGACAACCTCCTGGCGGGCATCGAGGCGAGCAAGTCGAGGCCGCTGGCTCGCGTCCTGGCCGCGCTCAACATCCGCCACGTCGGCGCGGCGACGGCGGAACTGCTGGCCGAGCATTTCGCGGAGATGCAGAAGCTCGCCGCGGCATCGGAGGCGGCGCTTCAAGAAGTCGAAGGCATCGGACCGGAAGTCGCCGCGTCGATCCGAACGTTCTTCGCCAGCGACGTCGGCCGACGAACCTGGACGGCCCTGCGCGACGCCGGCGTCAACATGACGCAGCCGAAGTCGCATCCCGTCGGCCCGCAGCCGCTGGCCGGCAAGACAATCGTCGTGACCGGCACGCTGGAAGGCTTCGGCCGCAAGGAGATCGAGGCCCTCATCAAGCAGTTCGGCGGCAAACCCACGAGCAGCGTCAGCAAGAAGACCGACTTCGTTCTCGCCGGCGCCGATCCCGGCAGCAAGCTGGACAAGGCCCGCCAACTCGGCGTGACCGTGCTGGACGAAACGCAATTCCTTGAGTTTGTCGGCAAGTCATGATATTCTGAGAAGTCAGGCTCTCACAACCACTGCACAATCAGTGCCAAGGAGGAACCGTGCATGTCTAAACATGTAGACTTTGCGGTCGTTGATTGCGAAACGACTGGGTTTAGGAAGAGCGACCGTATTGTCGAAATCGCTGTCGTTCGGGTGGGGGCGAATTGTGAATTGCTTCAAGAGTACGTGACGCTTGTCAATCCATGCCGTGACATCGGTCCATCATACATACATGGGATCACCGCATCGGATGTCCGTGATGCACCTCTGTTTGAGCAAATCGCCGGCGACCTCATAGCGATTCTTGCCGGGTGTGTGGTGGGCGCCCATAACGTGCTCTTTGATCTCCGCATGATAAGGAACGAACTGAACAGACTCGCGTACACCCCACCGCAGTTTCCCTATCTCTGCACGATGAAGCTCGCGCGCAAACTTGATCCACATCTTGAGTCTCGGTCACTTGGTTGTGTGTGTCGGCATTTCGGGATCAGGCTGGACCGCCCGCATGGTGCGGATTGCGATGCTCATGCCGCGGCAGAGATACTCTTGCTTGCCCTTAAGCGTTCGGCGGAACGAGGCGGCTGTGCTCCTATAGACATTGAGATTACAGGTGAGCCCGTTGGCTCCGAGGCCTGGGTGAGATTGCCGAGAACGGGGCGCACGCTGCAGCGAGGGCGAGCCAGAGAAATTGCATGCAACAAACCTTCCATGTTGAGGCGCCTTGTGAGCGAGTTACCACTGGCGGCATGTGCGAATCCGGATCACATCCAATATCTGGAAGTTTTGGATCGAATCTTGGAAGACCGCCGCGTAACGCAAGAGGAAATTACTGCCCTGTCGCAACTGGCCGAAGAATGTGGAATCGACAGTCGATTAGCTCGCGATCTCCATGAGCGTTATCTGCGCGATCTAGTTCGTCTCGCTATGGCGGACGGTCAACTGACTGAGTTCGAACGCAACGACCTGGAAGATGTTCAGAGGCTATTGGGCCTTAACGACGAATGTGTTTCTGAGATGTTCGAGGTGACAAGCACAAGCGACGGGGCAGAGAGCCGTGAACATGCAACAACCACCTCGGGCGAAATCAACCTCCGAGACAAGACAGTCTGCTTCACTGGACAGCTCACACTTCCAACAACCGGCAGCATGGTTCCTCGCGAGACAGTAGAGGGTTTTGCCGAGAAGAACGGCTTGGTTGTTGTCCAGCATGTGAGCAAGAAACTGGATTTCCTCGTTGCGGCAGACCCAGACACGATGTCCTCGAAGGCAAGGAAGGCTCGCGAGTACGGAGTGCGCATCATCGCAGAGCCAGTCTTCTGGAAGATGATCGGCCAGTACTAAGGTTCTGGATGTTGGCCTCGCCGGCGGGGTCAATAGGACAGAAAGGCCAGCTTGTTGCGGAAGGCCCTGGCGAAGAGGCCGTGCAGTCGGGCGAGGACGTACGTGCCGTAGAAGAACACGCCGACGGTGCCGCCCCACGCGAGGACGGCGAGGCCCACCTGGATGAAGTCCTTCTCCGTCGCGCCCATCGCGATGAGATCGAACTGGGGCAGGAACCATTCGAAGAGGATGGTGCAGAACGCCGCGCCGAAGACGGCCCCAAAGACCAAAAGCAGCAGCAGCAGGAAGGCGTAGTGCGCATGCGTGCGCGCGATGGCCTGGACGCCGTTTTCGGCGATCTGCACCTCGTGGCCGCGTTACGCCATGATGCGCGCGACCAGTTTTTGATTGGCCGGCGTTTCCTCGGCCAGGAGAACGCGCAGGCTGCGTG
>CAZERK010000027.1:1687-7355 GCA_964514515.1 uncultured Planctomycetaceae bacterium | reverse complement strand
AGTGCGCATGCGTGCGCGCGATGGACTGGACGACGTTGAAGGGACTCAGCCCGCGGAAGATCGGCGCCAGGGCGACGCCGATCAGGCTCATGGGGATGGCCGCGGAGATCACGATCAGGCCGACGAAGAGCGGCTTCCCGCCTGCTGAGAGCAGCGTGGCGAGTTGCCCTTTGCGCATGCAGTCCGTCACCGTCGCGTCACTGCGGACCGTCAACTCGGCGATGAGGTAGCCCAACAGGGCGTAGTACAGGACGAGCAGCAGGTAGGCCGGAAGGCTCCGGCCCCATTGCGAAGGCGTCCAAACCAGCGGCAGCGGTCGGTCCGCGCCTTTCGTCGTCGCCCGAACGACCTCCAGGAAGACGTGTATCGCCACCGCCGAGAAGAAGAAGAACTCGGCGGCGAAGATTCCAAGCAGCACCCAGGACGCGGTCGACAAGTCCTCCGCGCCGGCCGCGGCCATCGAAGGAACCTGGCCCGTCGCGATGAGACGGAGAACGCCCGTCACGAGCGCGACCGGCACCAAGCCCGCGCCGATGGCGAAGAGCACGGCCGTCGCGAGCGAGCTGATCGCTGGAAACGGATAGACCAGACTCGACGCCAGCTCCGAGTAGAAGACGAGTACCCCGCCGCGTTCTCGCGGTCGACGTCTGTCGGCCGCAGCCTGGGCCGCGGCGCTCGCCAGCCCCGGAATCGGCTCCCAGCAATGCGAACAAAGAACGTCGGCGTTGGGGTCCTGCGTCCGCATCTGTTTTTTGCAGTGCGGACAGACGCGAACGTTGGGGTCAACGTCGGCTGGCGACGGCGCTTCGACGGCAAGGGCCGGCGACGAACTGTCTCCGTCGAGCGTGCCGCTTTGAGATTCCATCGCCGCCATCGCCACCAGGTCCAAGCCGGCGTCCGGCTCCCCCACGGCTACCGCCGCCTGCGGTTTCGGCACCATGAACGCCCGGTTGCACGCCGGGCACCGCACCGCCTTGCCGGCGTACTCGTCCGGGACGGTCAACTTCTGACGACAGCGTGGACATCGCAGCTTCATCATGAACGGGCGTCTCGTGGATTCGACGGGCACGCGCCCGACCCGCGGGCCTGATCGCTCGCGCGTCGGGCCTCCTTCAGCTCTTGTCCGTCCCGCGAGAAGCTCCGCGACCTCGGTTTTCCGCGACGAACAAGGCGTTCGTGGGAAGCCGACGGCGCTCGGGCGCGGCCCTCGATGCGCGAAGCACCCGCCGGAGGACCCTATGCGAGTCGGACTCCTGTATTCTAAAAGGAACGGGCCGGGAAGTCATAGCGATTCTCGCCAGAGGCGGGCGGCCCGCAGAACGAGGACAAGCGATGCCAGCGCCGGCGTGCTACCTGGAATCACGCCCGGACGTTTGCGGCCGTTGCTCCCGAAGCGAACCGGGCGGTTCGGGGAACAACGTCTCCAAGACCCCCGCCAGGCTTCTCAGCGGCCTGGGCGTGATGACCGGATGATCCAGGGGACCGGTGACGCGAATCTCCATGATCTCCCGTGCGGCTCCGCGGAGAATATCCGTCAGCAACGGGACGCGAACGCGCAAAGGGCTGCCCGCCAGAAGCGTCAGGTCGAGCTGTTTGGTGCGCGTGTCCATGCGACCGCCCCCGAGAAACGCGACGGCCTTGCCCTGCAGGTCGATCTGGCTGAACGTCAGCGTGTCTCGTGAAAGGTAGAATTGCAGCCAGCCGTCGTGGAAGACGCGCTCGTCGGGCGTCAGGTTCAGGACCTGGAAGATCGCCAGCACCTGCGGCAGCCTCCAGACCTGGGCCTCGCGGATGAAGACTTCCCCGGCGCCTTCGCGCGCGCCGTCGCGCCCGGCACGGCCTCGCAGCACCATGTTGCCGAAGACCAAGCCTTGCGCGCCCGAATTCTGAGCCGACAGGGTCGGACTTCCTGAGCTCCGCGCTGCGGGCGCCGGCCCATGGCCCCCGTCTGCCTTCGCGTTCGGCTCGAGCTGCTGTTGCTCGCCCGCAGAACCCTCGGGTCGAGACGAACGTGGGCCGGACAAGTCAGCAGGGCCGCGGGAGGCTTCTGCGACGCCTCCTGCGGCCGCATTTTCAGCCAAACTCGCGCGGTGCGAGTCGGCTGCATCCGACGCCTGCCGCGAATCGTCGAGCGCCTGCGTCCCGGCTCGCTGAGACTGGAGGTAGCGGCTGAGCTGAAGGTCCCGCGCGGCAATCGACGCCTGGTACGAAGGCCGTCGCTTCGAGAAATCGACTTCCGCGAAGGCTGACACGTCTCCCCCGTACAGGCTCGCGCTGATGTCCTCCAGCCGCAGGGTCCGGTTATCCGGTTGGGCGACCACGCGAACCCGGAAGTCCTCGAACGGCCAACCGGCCAGAACGACCTTGGCGAGTTCGGCGTGCAAGTCCAAATCTGTATCGTGGTTCGGAAGAATGCGCCCTCGACCGCGAACGACGCCTTCGAGGCCTGAGACTCGGAATCCGAGATCGCAGCGGGCGTCCGAGAGGCGAGCCCCCCCTTCAAAGTCCCAACGGACCTGGCCTTCGGCGTCCGCCTCAAACCGCAGAGGGTCCAGCCGCAAGTCGAACCGGCCGGCGGCCTCGATCGAACGAAGCGCGGTCCCGATTCTCGGCGGCAGCGCAGTCAGCATGTCCTCGTCGAGGGTCATGCCGATGGCATCGACGAACATCGCGCCACGGTAGCCCGGCGGCGTGAAGTCCAGCTCGCCCCGAGCGGTGACGCGACCTTCCGAGGATCGGCCTCGGAACATCTCCAACGACAGGTGCTCGCCGACAACGCGAGCCTTGGCGGAGACCTCCTTCAACGGCAGGGGGAACTGCTGCAGGCGGATTCGCCCGTCGGTCAGTTCGATCTCGCTACGGTATTGCTGAAATGCGCGACCGCCCCGCGGGGCGTCGTGCAGGGCCGTCCTCGCCGCGACCGATCCGGCAGGCTCCAGCAGCCGCCAGACGTCCTTGAGCCGTGAAGGAAGGGAATCGAACAGCGCCTGATCCAGCGTCATCCGTTCGCAGTTGAATTCGAGATCGGCGACGTACCCGTCGACGGATCGACGGACGGCGCCGGTGGCCGAGACCTTCGCGGGACCGTGACGGCCCTCGGCGTTGACGACGGTAATCGTGTCAGGACGAAGCCGGATTTCGCCGCGAACGCCGTCGATCCGATACGGAAACGCCTCGTACGTGATCGCCGCGTCGCGGACCGTGCACAATAGGTCGTAGATGACGCCCTGCTGGGGGTCTTGCAACGTTACCGAACCGACCAGATCGACGCGGCCCGTCGGCTGGAATTGGGCGAAGGTGCCTCGCCCTTCCGGCGGCATCGCGTCCGCCAACGTCTGATCCAACCCGACGTTGTGCGCCTCCAATCGCAGGTCGACCTCCGGCGTCTCGTCGTCGCGCAGCACGATATGGCCGTCGATTCGAGCCGATGCTTCTCCGTTCCGCCCCGTCAGTTCTCGCACGTCGATGCGGTCGCGGCCGATCTCCAGCACGCCGCGCACCTGCTCCAGCTTGTACGGGAATTCGGTGAAGGCGATTTGAGCATCCGTCAACTCGACGGAAGCATTCGTATGCCAATCCGGCCGCGGCGCATCCTCCCCGGCCGACCGGCGCTCGATTCGCAGCGTGATGTTAGCGAAGCCCTGGGGGCCGAAACGCCGCCAGATCGCCTGGTAGTGCTCGTCAAGGGCGTCGAACAGAGCTAAGTCCAACGGAACCGCGGTCGCGGCGAAATCCAAATCAGCGCCGTTCCACCAAGAGGCGATGTCAACCCGGCCGTTGACGTCGATCTCGGCGGAAGCGTGGCGACCATGGAGGCCTTCAAGGTGGGCGAAGTCGCCATCGAACCGTACGCGTCCGTGCAAGTCGTCGATGGGATAGGGAAACCATCGGGTGCTGGCGAGCACGCCTTTCGGTTGGACGACGCCCTCAATCTGAAGCTGTGCATCGGCGCCGGGCGGCCTCGTCAGGCGCAAGTCCACGTCGAAGGGTCCGTGCGGATCGTAGTCCAGCAGGATGGCACGCAGCAGTTCGGGGGCGTCGCCGCCGCCGAGGATTCGTTCGCGCGTCGATCCTTCCGGCGCCGGCAGCGACTCGCCTCGGATGTGCAGATCGAGGCCGGTCTCCTCGACCGCGTCGCTGACTTCTCGCAATCGCCCCGATACGCTGCACCGCGCGCCGTTGATCAGGCCGGAAACGTCCAGCTCCAACGAATCGCCGCGATGGTTCAACCGGCCGCGCACGTCGGTCATGACGAGATCGGCGCTCTGATCCGGCGCAGCCGGCTTGCTCGTGCCGTCGTCGTGCGAGAGCAGGCCCTCCCGCAACATCGAGAGCGGCACGGCGCACCGCACGTCACGCAACTCGATGGTCGTATCGCGTCCGCCGGGCGAGTTCGAGTCGTAGACAAGCCGTCCCAGCTTGGCCTCGCCTTCCAGCCCGATGCGGCCGAAGAACTGCTGCAGCCGCTTGGGAAGTTGCAAGCGGATGGTTCGCACGTCCACGAACGGCGTATTGGTCAACAGCCGCTCGCCGGGATCGAACACGACCGTCGTTCGCTCGGCCGGCGGACTGAAGCGACGGATCTCGATGGAGTAGGCCGTGGGGAGTTGCGGGTGCGGACGGACGTCGGCGTCGAGTTCTTCGGCGCGCTGTCGCGTGCGCCCGTCCTGATCGATCGCCACCACGACGAGCTTCGCGGAACGCAGCGTGATCCTCGGACGATTCCTGCCCCTGCCGGCGGGCCGGGCGACGCGGCTGTCGGCGGACAGAAGCTGCCAGTTTCGAAGGCCGTTATCCACGTTGTGCGACAGGATGATCGTCGGCTTGGTCGCGACGATCTCTTCGACGTGGAGCTTCCCGAACAGCAGCCGCCAGGGATTGTGCACGAGCCGGACCGACGCGGCGGAAAAGATCGTCCGCTCGACCGGCTCCTTGGCCTTCGGGTCCAGCCGGGCGTCGTACGGCACGCTGACGTGGACTTCGTACAGCGTGATGCCGCCAAACATCCGAAACTGCGCCCGCCCGACCGAGACCTCGCCGCTGGTCTCCTCTTCGAGGAAGACGACGGCCCGCGAGCGGATCGCCTCGTCGCGCGTGACCAGGCAGTACCAGGCGACGGCTGCCGAAAGAAAGACGAGCAGGCCGGTGCCGATGCGCTGGCGCGTCAGCGAGACCGGGCGCCGCGCCAAGGTGCGCCGCTCGACGAACCGCCGCCAGCGCAGGCGTCGCTGCTGGGCTGCGGTATGCTTCGGCGGACGCATCGGGGCCTCTTCAGACCGGCACGTCGTGTCGAGCGGGTTTCACGCTCCGCCAGAATCGGGCGGCGGCGGCGCCGGCCAACACGAACAACATAGGCATGATCGGTACACGATAACGAACCGAGCCGACGAAGATCATGTGCAGGAGCGTAAAGTAGATCGCAGGGGCCAGCAATAACCCGAGCACCGCCGTCCGGCGACGCAGGAGCCAGACGCCCGCAGCCGCCAAGACAAAGACCGGCGCAACTGTCAGCCATGCGACGATCCGATAGAACGGCGAGGCGTAGTCGGCGGCGTTGATCGTGACGGATATAGCGTTGGCGGGCACGGTAATCGACGGCAGCACCAAAAGGCCGTCCACGTTGACGATCTGCCCGTCCTGATTGAGCTGGAACGAGCCGTCGCGGGAA
>CAZERK010000027.1:0-1677 GCA_964514515.1 uncultured Planctomycetaceae bacterium | reverse complement strand
ATGCGACGATCCGATAGAACGGCGAGGCGTAGTCGGCGGCGTTGATCGTGACGGCCCAGGTGCGCCGCAACTTGGCCCAGGCGAGCGACAACGCCTGGCTCGGGTGCTGCCGCGCCCAGGCCAGCGCCTCGTCGCGGCAGATGCGGTCGCGTTCGTACTCGCCGGCCGTCGCAGGAAACGGCGGATAGACGATTCGTTCCATGCCAGGCCCGCCATCCGCCCAAGGGCCCAAAGCTTCGAGCAGGCTGGCGCCGCTGCCGGTTCGCACGGGAACGAAGCGGCCGAACAGCCGGCCGTTTCGCACCGCCGTCGGCGCGAGCGTCAACGCCGCCGCCAGCAGGAAGATCGCCGTACAGACGAGGCGGCGCGATCGAGTCGCTCCCGAATAGTGCCATACGAACGGCACCAGCACGACCGGCACGAACAGCCCGCTGCTGCGCGCGAGCGTCGCCGCGCCGAGGCAAAGGCCCCCCGCCGCCGCCCAGACGACCGGACGCCCTCGCCTTGGCGTGCTCGGTCGGTCGGTCGCCCGCGAGTCTGCCGACGACGACGCCCCTCCGCGCATGCAAACCAAGGCGCACGACGCTGCCAAGAGCAAGGCCGTGTAGCATGTCTCCGTGAGCACCAGTGCGCTGAAGAACACGAGGATCGGATCAACCGCGAGAAGCGTCGCGGCGCACAAGGCGGCCAAGCGCCCCAACAGCCGCCGAGCAAAGACCGCGACGAGCACGACCGCCGCCAGGGCGAAGGGCAGGTTGACGACGCGCCCGAAGGTCAGAAGGTTCGCCTCGTCCTGAAGCCCCAGTCGGATTCCAATCGACAGGAAGTAGGGGTACAGCGGATCGGTGCCGGCCCGAATCGCCTCCGATTCAATCGGCCCGAGGCCGGCGGCGATGTTCCGGGCGACTCGGATGTAGCGGTGCGAATCCGGAAAGTCGAAGAGCGCCGGGCGCTGTTCGGCATAGATCAGCAAGGCGACGCGCAGCACAGCCGCCAACAGGACAATGCCCAACAGCCAGCCTCGGAAGGCCGGCTTCGCGAAGGCGGTTGGCGTTTCACGGCACGGCATGGACGAGCCTCGAGGAAGTAGATCACCTCGCGAAATTCTGGGACGCGCAGGTGGCGGCCGACCTCCTGGTCGGCCGTAGAATGCGCTGGCGGCGAGGCTCCGCAACGGCCGAGCGGGAGCTCGGCCGCTACATTCCGCATCGCAGCATCGCGCAGGGTGACTCGCTTCGCGGCGAGGCATCGGCACGCATCCAAAGGACGCCTCGCGGCCCACGCGGTTTGTGCATCATCATACCGATAGTCGTCCAGAGTTGCCGGGCCGCTGCCGATTGCGCGAGCGGCCTCGCGCAGAGGGCATGAGCCGCCCCGCCCAGTGCGCAGAGGCAGCAACACGGTCTCTTCGAACGATCAAGCTGAGATTGAGATAACTACAAGTGCAGCGTCGTGGAGACGTACAGCAGATTCGAATCGTCGGCTGGGCCGGTATTCTCCACGAACGGGCCCGGGATGAAGTAGGCGTAGCCGACTTCAATCTCCACCCGCGGATCCAGCAGATACCGGAAGCGGATGTCGATCTCCTGTCCGATGAAATCGCCGCTGCGGCCCGTCGTGTCGCGGCGACCGGAGACAACCCAGGCATCCTCGTCGGCGGCCAGCCAGTACGCGGAG
>CAZERK010000026.1:8425-15480 GCA_964514515.1 uncultured Planctomycetaceae bacterium | reverse complement strand
TCAAACGAGAGATGTCCTGATGGCTGGTGCGTGTTTGGCGAGAGCCATCTATCCGGTGCCAGCCTGCGCCCTCACCCCAACCTTCTTCCTGCAAGGGGAGGGAGAAAACGGCGCCCGGCCCCCGCGTCACGTCGAGAGCCGTAACCACAAAGCCTTGAGATACGCCGATTCCGCGCAGCGCGGCGAGACCGGATGGTCGGGACCGGCGCCGGTCACGTCGAGGATTTGGCAATGCCGGTCGGCCTGTCGGGCGGCGCCGAGCGCGATATGCAGGAACTCGTCCCGGCCGAGCAGCCCGCTGCACGAACAGGTCAACAGGAGCCCCCCGGGCCGGACGACCGCCGCCGCGAGACGATTGAGGTCGAAGTACTTCTGTCGGCCGTTCTGCGTGTCCGTCCGGCCGAAGATCAGCTTGGGCGGGTCCAACACGACGAGATCGTAGCGGCGGCCGTTCTCGTGCATCTGCCGCATGTAGGCGAACACGTCGGCGTGGATCGCATGCACCCGGACTTGGTTGAGGTTGGCGTTTCGTCGGGCCGTCTCGATCGCGTTCTCGTCGAGGTCCACGCACGTGACGTCCTTCGCGCCGCCCAGGCGTTTGGCGTATACGCCGAAGCCGCCCGTGTAGCAGCAGGCGTCCAGCACGTCGGCGTCCTGCGCCAGCGAGGCGAATCGGCGGCGGTTCTCCCGTTGATCGCAGAAGAAGCCCGTCTTGTGGCCGCGGTCGAAGTCCACGCGGAACCGCACGCCGTTCTCGACGATCTCCGTCGACGCCGGCATGTCGTCGGATCGGATCGGCTGGGCTTTGAAGGCTTCTTGTCGTTGGACGTGATCGTCCACGTCGACGAGATGATGAGAAGTCCCCGCCGCGGCGTGCAGCATTGGGAGCAACGGCTCGATCCGCCGCCAGATGCCGAGACTGAACGCCTCGATCGACAGGACGTCGGCGTATCGGTCGACGATCAGCCCGCTCACGTCGTCGCCTTCGGCGTGGACGAGACGGTAGGCGTTCGTGAACTCCGGCAGGCGAAGCGTCTGCGTCCGCAAAGCGGCCGCGCGACGGATCGCCTCCTGCCAGAAGGCGTCGTCAAACGCCCCGTTCTTGAAATCCAGCATCCGCAGGACCATCTGGCTGTTCGGGTTGTACAGGGCGTGGCCGAAAACGACGCCGTGCCGGTCGAAGACGGTCACGACGTCGCCCGGTCGGGCGTCCGGCGAGGTCTGCGAGATCATCCGCTTGTAGATGAAGGTCTGATACGCGGCGGAGCGCAGCTTCACCCAAGGCCCGGACGCAGCCGTAGCCCCGGCATCCTGGCTTGTTTCGGGTTGCTCGGACATCCTCTGGGTCCGTCTGGGGGCTACGGGCCGGCGATGAGCGGAATCCGTTGGAACTTCTCGACGTCGATCAGGCCCTGGTTCGTGATCTTGAGCTTGCCGATGACGGACAGGCTCATGAATGCCAGCGTCATGAACGGCTGATCGAAAGCGCATCCCAGCTCACGGGCGGCGGCCGACAGCCTCCGCAACTCGCCGGCGACGCGCGCGGCGGGCTCGTTGCTGACCAGCCCGGCGATCGGCAGAGGCAAGTCCGCAAGGACCCGGCCCTCGTGTACGACGACCAGCCCGCCGTGCAGCTTGATGAGATGGACGACGGCGGCAAGCATGTCCTCGTCCGACATGCCCACGACGATGATGTTGTGCGCGTCGTGCGCGACGCTGGAGGCGATCGCCCCCGCCTGCATGCCGAAGCCCCTGACGAAGCCGTGCCCCATCTCGCCGCTCGCCCGATGCCGTTCGATGACGACGATCTTGGCCAAGTCCCGGGCGGGGTCCGCCACGAGACAGCCGTCCTTCACGCTGGCGGGCTCGATGCTGCGTTCCGTATCGATCCGGTTTTCCAACGCGCGGATGACGTGGATCATCGGCGCGCCGGCCGTCGCCCCGCCGTCCGGCAGCGGGACCCGAAGGTGCTCGGGTTCGATCCAATGCACGTCGATGCTGCTGCGAAGCGGAACGACCTGCTCCTTGGGGCTGCGGCCCGTGACGCAGAGCCCGCCTTCGGCCACGTGTTCGCCGCGATGGAAGACGTCCGTCACGCGGCAGTCCCTGAGGTCTTCGAGCACGGCGATGTCCGCTCGATGGCCGGGCAACACGGCGCCCGTGCGGCGAAGGCCGAAATACCGGGCGGCGTTGTGGCTGGCGAGTTGGACGGCGATGATCGGGTCCAGGCCCTGCGCGATGGCGCAGCGGACCATGTAGTCGATCTGGCCCTCGGCCAGCAGGGCTTCCACGTCCTTGTCGTCCGTGCAGAACATGAAGCGGTCGGCGGTCGCCGGCGTGACGAGCGGCAGCAAGGCGCGGAGGTTGCGCGTCTGCGAGCCCTCGCGAATCATGATGTACATGCCGCGCCGGAGCTTTTCCGTCGCTTCGTCCGCGGTCGTGCATTCGTGGTCGCTCATGATGCCGGCTGCGGCGTAGGCCGTGAGCCCTGTTCCGCTCAGGTCCGGGGCGTGCCCGTCGATGACCCGATCTCCGGCGATGGCGAGCTTGAGCAGGACTTCGTCGTTGCCTTCGATAATGCCGGGATAGTTCATCATCTCCGCGAGTCCCAGCACCCAGGGATTGGCGAAGAAGGGGTCGAGGTCCTCGGCCGCCAGCGCGACGCCGGCCGACTCGAACGGGCTGGCGGGAACGCAGGAGCTGAGCATCACGAACACGTCGATCGGGGCGTACTTCGCCGTCCGCAGGACGAACGAGATGCCCTCCGTCCCCATGACGTTCGCGAATTCGTGGGGGTCGGCGACGACGGCGGTCGTCCCGTGGGCGGCGACCACCCGGGCGAATTCCGGGACGGACAGCAGGGAGGACTCGACGTGTACGTGGGCGTCGATGAAGCCGGGACAGACGTAGCGCCCCTTCAAGTCGATGGTCCGTGCCGCGCGATAGGCGCCGAAACCGGCGATCTGCTCGCCGAGGATCGCCACGTCGGCCTCGAGGATTTCGTGCGAGATGACGTTGACGATTCGGCCGTTGGCCAGGAGAAGGTCCGCCGGCCGCCGACCGGCCGCCACGTCGATCAAGTCCTTGAGGTTGTTGTTGTCAGGCAAGATCCTCGCTCCCGGACAGTTAGGAGAAACGATCCGTGATTATACCTGGGACGAGAAAAGGTGTCAGACGAGAAAAGGTGTCAGGATGAATTTTCCGACGGATGCGGGGAGAGACCTTCGCAGGAACAGGCGCGAGACTCACGGGGCATCGGGACTCGCGCCAGCGGCGTTGCAGGGACTCGCACCTGGGGCGCCCGCCCGTGGCGGCTGGCCGATGCGGGGCACGAGCAGGCCCGCGCAGGCGTATGCGTCGGCCGCAGGGGGCCGACGCTACATCTGCGCCTCCGTTACGAGTGCTGAGCACGTATCCGATCTTGGCCAGTGGGCGGCAGCGAGGTGAACCGCAAGATCCTCACTCTTTGCGATGAGGGGCCGCCGGGCATGGTCAAGCTGGATTCGGCGTCAAAGAAGAATAGAATACCGATGGATGGCACGAGCCGAAGAAGAGATGGGCATCGGCCATCCCGGCGCGGCTTATTGCGGTGGCGATGGCCGGCCGAGTTCAAGAACCCGGGGGCGAATTGGCTTCGACCGGGCAAGTTGATGGAAAGGTGGCGTGCCGAGGTTGTCAGGCGGCCTCGTAAAACACCTGGCAAAACCTTTATGTGCCAACCCTGAGTTGCGCATGGCGGCCTAACGCGGCCGCACGTCGATCCGCCGACGCCTGCTAGGCGGGGAGACGACAATCAGCAGGCTGGCCGCCCGACGCTGCTCGGCCGGAAGGCGGCGAGAAACTTGTCGAGCTGGACGCGCCGGCAGCCTGTCGATTGGCGGCGGGCGCGTCGAGATTAAACAATCGACTATGCACGTAGAGGCCTTCCCTGAAGTGTTCCGGGACGCGGGTTCGATTCCCGCCGCCTCCAGTTTTCCCGGCAAACGCACGCGAGCGCGCGATCGCTTGTCGATCGTCGGTCGCTCCGCGCCCTTGCAGCGCGGACAGCTTGAAGTCTCGGTGTTCTGCTATTCGTCTCGATGAGGTCGCGCGTCGCTCGGCGGCGTCTACTACCGGCGCGTTCGCTGCGGCCGTGGGATGCCAAGCATCGCCATCGCCATCTGCAAGTCGACCCAGGCCTTCTTCTTGTCGTCCGGACTGCGAAGCAGGTACGCCGGGTGAAACGTCGGCAGAAGCGGGATCGACGTGCCGATCATCGGGCTGCCGCTCGGATAGAATTCGTGGAAACGCCCGCGAAGCCGGCCGATGCCTTCGCGCGTCCCGAGCAGCGTTTGCGCCGCCGGCGCGCCTAAGGCGATGATGAGCTCCGGCTGGATGATCTCGATCTGCCGCCAGAGGAACTCCCGGCAGGCCGCGATCTCGTCCGATGCCGGCGTGCGGTTGTTGGGTGGCCGGCACTTCAAGACGTTGCAGATGTACACGTCCTCGCGCCGCAGGCCCATGCCGTTCTGGATCATCTCGGTGAGAAGCTGGCCGGCTCGCCCGACAAACGGCTCGCCCGAAACGTCTTCGTCGTGGCCCGGCGCCTCGCCGACGAAGACGATTCGCGCCGCGGGATGACCGACGCCGAAGACGGTTTTCGTCCGAGTCTCGGCGAGGCCGCACCGTCGACAGGCCTTGACCTCGTTGTCGTCGATGAGCGAAAGCTCCAAGCCGCGTTGCTGGACCTCTTCCGGCGAGACGGGCGGGCGCGGCGGGCCTTTCGGCACGTTCGGCAGACCTGCTGCGCTCGGCGGCGGACGGGACGACAAGCCAGACGCGCGGCCGGGCGGCAGGCTCGACGATGACGGGAGACCGCCCGGCGTCCGCGAGGCGTCCGAGGCCGGCGGCGCTTCGGCGGCGGCATCGCTCGACGCGCTGCGAGCGCCCAACGGCCCCCGCGAAGTCGCTCGATCCGGCAGGGTCGGGGGCTCCGCAGGTTCCGGCACGCGCACCGGCAGGGCCTTCACGCCGAGCAAGGCGTCTGCCTCAAACCGGCATCGCAGGCCGGCGATGATTCGCTCTCGCACCGCGGGGTCCACGTCGTTGCTCCCATCGCCGCGGCAAGCGGACGTGTTGCGTCCGTCCGCGCGGCCCTGTCGGCCGGCATGATAAGGGGCGTCGTCATCGATGTCAGGCAGCTCGCCACCCGACGGAACGCTTCGCGCAAGGCAATCACGATCTCGCGCATTCGCTTGAACCGGAGGCGCCCATGCAGAGCCGTCGTCTGCGGCGCATGTGGGAGCGGCCGTCATGCCCTGCGGAATGGCCGCTCCCTTACGGTCGCGGCTCTAATCGCGAGAACGCGATTGCCCTGACGCTTCGCGCGAGATGGTGGCATTAGACCGTACGCAATTCGGGGGGCGCCGGTAGCGGCCGATCCGCCGGCTGCGGTGCTCCGCAACGGCCGAGCGGGAGCTCGGCCGCTACGATCTGCGTCGCAGCATCGCGTACGGTGATTCAGTACAACGTCGCGAACGAACGGCGTGAGATTCGCTCTTGATATAGGACGTTCCGAGGAAACGGCGAATGCTGAGGCTTCCGTGAGGCATCGTCGCGTGTTACGCTACCGACGCATCGCCGGCGGCGGCGTCTTCGGCGCGGCGGACGACGCCGCGCAGCCGGCTCCATCAGGGCGAATCAGAAAGGGTGTGCGCAATGGCAGGTCGGCCCCAGACGCAGTTCAAGTTCCCCGAAAACGCCTACCGAGAGCTCAAGCCCGGCGAGACATTCGTCCCGATGGTCCCGCCGACGGAAAAGGTGGCGGAGTTCACGCCGCGGATGTTCATCTTCGGCTTGTTGATGAACATCGTCTTCTCGGTGGCGGCGACCTTTCTGGCGCTCAAGGCGGGGCAAGGCATCGAGACCGCCATCCCGATCTCGATCCTGGCGGTCGGTCTGTCCGGCTTCATCCTCAAGGCCGGCGGGCGGGCCAGCTCAATCCTCGAGAACGTGTACATCCTGTCGATCAGCACGACGTCCGGCTACGTCGCCGGCGGCACGTGCTTCACGATGCCGGCGATCTACATCCTGGGCGTCAACGAGAGCCTGGGGCTCGGCAACGTCTCGCTGTTCTTGCAGATCGCGCTGGTGCCCTTTTTGGGAGCGATTCTGGGAGCGTTGTTCCTGATCCCCTTCCGCCGCTACTTCGTCAAGGAGATGCACGGCAAGCTGCCGTTCCCCGAAGCGACCGCCACAAACGAAATCCTCGTCACCGGCGCGTCCGGCAGCACGACGCAGGCCTGGATTCTGATCTACTCCTTCGTCCTGTCGGCCGTCTATACGTTCGCCGCAACGGGCCTGAAGCTCTTCAGCGACAAGTTCACGACCGGCATGGCGAAGCTGGAGGCCGTGGGCAAGGAGTCGGTCGAGACGCTCGCGTTCGGGGCGTCGGGCCTTTTTGCCACGCTCGCCACCAAGATCAAGGCGGTCTTCTCCATGGGCGCGGGCGCGTACTACCTCGGCCTGGGTTTCATCATCGGGCCGCGCTACGCGTCGATCATCTTCGCGGGTTCCTTCCTGTCGTGTTTTGCGATCATCCCGTTGCTCAGCGGAATGGACCTGCGTGACCTCCATAAGCTCAATACGGCTTGCGAGGCCCACAAGGGGCCGATTGAGGAGACGCCGCGCTTCCACCTGCCCGCGACCGCTGCGGCACAACTGGATGCGTTCGACAAGGCGGCCGATCTGCCCAAGCCCGCCGATGCCGACCGTCAACGGGCCGACATCTTCGCCGTTTTTGCGCAGCATGAAGTCTCGCTCGTCGACGGCGCCAAGTTCTCCACGCGCGAACTCGGGCGAGAATGGGAAATCAAGAGTGGCGATCAGTCCTACGTTTTGAAGTACCCCGCCGACGCTCAGGAGATCGCGGTGCATCTCGGACGACGCGCGGAGCCGGCCTTCGCCGTCGCCGCGACGCTGGCCGCCGGCCTGGATGCACAGGATCCGCTCGGAAAGGTGCGTCGGGACATCGGCGTGTCGTTCGCCCAACAAGCGCATCCGTTCTACAACCAAGC
>CAZERK010000026.1:0-8415 GCA_964514515.1 uncultured Planctomycetaceae bacterium | reverse complement strand
CCCAGACGTATGAGTTGCAGGCCAAACCGGACGACGGTCAGATCGCCGTGCATGCCCGCCAAGCCAGCGCGGAGGAGGTCTTCGGCAGCATTCCCAAGAACATCGGCATCGGGGCGATCTTCACGGCCGGCCTGCTGTCGATCTTGCGGATGGGAAGCGTGATCGTGACGGCGCTGCGGCAGGCGCTGGGCAGTCTCATGCGCAAGCGCGGCGGGGCGGCGTCCGGTCCTGATCGCACCGACGAGGACCTGGGCTACGGCACGATCATGCTGCTCGGCGTGTTCGTCGTCGCCGCCCTGGCGGTCTTCTTCCGCACCGTCGTGTTCGGCGGCATGGAAAACGCCAGTTTCCTGACGTTCGTCGCGATCGTGCTTGTCCTGGTCATCACGTTCTTGTTGACGACGGTTTCGGGCTGGGCCATCGCCATGATCTCCGTGACGCCGATCTCCGGCATGACCGTGACGACGATCATCATCACGGCCGTGCTCATGATGGCCGCCGGGCTGGGCAAGGGCGATCATGCCATGCTCGCCGTCCTGCTGGCGGGCGGCGTGGTGTGCACGGGCCTGTCGATGGCGGGCGGCTTGATCACGAACTTCAAGATGGCCTACTGGCTGGGCGCCAGTCCGAAGCGGATTACCTGGAACGCCCTGTTCGGCTCGTTGATCTCCGCCGTCTTCGTGTGCGGGACGATCATGATCCTGGCCTACCAGCCGGGCTACACCGGCGAAGGGAAGCTCGATGCGCCGCAAGCCAACATGATGGCCAGCGCGCTGGAAAGCTTCCTGGGCACCGGCGAGGTTCCCTGGCTGCTGTACGGCGTCGGCTTGGGCATCGCGCTGCTGATCCAGTTGCTTGGCATCTCGCCCTTGGCCTTCGGCCTCGGCATGTACTTGCCGATGTACATCAACGCGCCCATCCTCGTCGGCGCCTTCGTCTCGCATCTGGTCAAGAAGAGCACGAGCGATGAGCGGCTGTCGAAGGCCCGCAGCAACAAGGGTATTCTGCTGGCTTCGGGCTTGATCGCCGGCGGAGCCATCATGGAGGTGCTCGTGAACTTCACGACCGCGCTGGACGAGATGTTCCTGGGCGCGAAGACCCTGGTCGGCGGTTCGGAGGAAGTTGTCGGCAAGATCATGAAGTTCCTCGATGTGAGCGGCCGGATGGTCGACTCCGGCGTTGACCCGCAATACCTGGCGCGCACGCAAAACTGGCTCGGCGCGGTCCTGTTCCTGGCGCTGTGCGCGTTCGTGTACTTCGACTGTCGCCGGGCTAAGGCGGAGCTGGGCGACAGCGAACTCGGGTAGTCGACGCGTCACGGCGGCGACGCCCTCACGCCGCGGCGCCTCGCTCGGCGCTGCCCACGTCGAATAGGGTGCCGGTGGCGACCGCCAGCCGGTATCCTATTTGCGGCGTCTGTGCGCCGGCATCGACTGAATCCGTCGGCGTCGATGGGCCCTACGGACCGGCACGTCTTTGCGGACCCAGGGTGGACCGCTTGGCTGCTGCACGTGATCGTTGGTCGATGGGACGCTTGCAATTCTCTCCGTCGATCGACGATTGAAGGAGGTTCATCTCGGTTTGCCTGACTCGCCGGCGCCTCGGCCGGCGCGGAAGGAGTGCGCCATGGCCGCTCCGCAGAAGACTCCGAAGCACCCCTTGAAGGAAGCCGCTCACGCGCCGCCCCCGCACCGCCGGGAGAACGGCCCAGCGCAGGCGATCCGCGACGGCGCGGGCGTACGTCCGCGAGAAGATCTGGACCGCTTTCGGGTGCTCTTCGAGAACGCCCCGATCGGCGTTTACCGGACGACGCCGGACGGCCGCGTCGAATACGCCAACGTCGCCATCACCAGAATGCTGGGCTTTGACTCGTTCGAGGAATTGGCGCAACGCGTCCTCGAACAGGAGGGCTTCTTCAGGCTCCACCCCCGCCGTCAGTTTCAGGAGAGGATCGAGCGCGACGGCGCCGTGCGCAATCTCGAGACGGCATGGAGACGGAAAGACGGCACGCCGATCCTCGTGCGGGAGAGCGCCGTCGTGGTGCGGGATGCCGCCGGTTGCGTGCGCTGTTGCGAAGGCGTCGTCGAAGAAATCAGCACGACGGCCCAGATGGAGAAAGCCGTCATGGCGACCGGAGAAGGAATCCGATTCGTCCTCGATGAGCCCTCGGAAGCGCATGGCCCGTCCGGAAAGAAGGCTGAGCGAGTGCTGCGAATCGCCCAGCGAGAGCTGGAGATGAGGGTACGTCGCCGGACGGCGGAGCTGGCCGCCGCGAACGAGTGGCTCCGCCGAGAGGTGGCCCAGCGACACGAGGTCGAGGCGACGCTCCGCTGGGAGGCGGCGATGAATGCCGCGGTCGCCCGGCTGTCCGAACTTCTGATCCGCACCGACTCCATCGAGGACGCTTCGTCGCTCGGCTTAGAATCGGCCAAGGAACTGACGGGAAGCGCTTACGGCTTCGTAGGCTACATCGATCCTGCGCAGGGCTGGTTGATCGCCCCCACGATGACACGGGACGTCTGGGAGGACTGCAAGCTCGTCGAGAAGAGTTGCGTTTTCAAGAAGTTCACCGGCCTGTGGGGATGGGTGCTGCTGAATCGACGCTCCATCCTCTCCAACGATCCTCAGCACGACTCACGGTCTTCGGGTTGCCCGCCGGGTCACGTGCCGATTCACCGGATGGTCTGCGCCCCAGCCGTGCTCGGCCAAACGGTCGTGGGAGAGGTTGCCGTCGCCAACGCGCGCGTCGACTACACGCAGCGGGACTTGGCGGCGATCGAGCGCCTGGCAGCGTTGTGGGCTCTCGCGATTCGTCACATGCGCTCACAGGAGTCGATCCGCCAGAGCGAAGAACGCTTCCGATTGGTGGCGTTGGCGACCCGTGACGCCATCTACGATTGGGACCTGAGAGCCGAGTCGTGTTGGTGGACGGGCCGGCACCAGACGCTGCTGGAGCAAGTCGTCTCGCCGGGGACGGCAGCGTGGAAGGAGCGGCTGCATGCGGCAGATCGCGCACGCGTCTCGGCCGAGCTTTCTAGGTTCCTCGACGGTCCGGAGGACTACTGGAAGGCGGAGTATCGCATGCTTCGCGCGGACGGAACCCACGGCTTCATCGTCGACCAGGGCTTCCTCATTCGAGACGGCCAAGGCCGACCGCTCCGCATGATTGGCACGTTGACCGACGCCACCGATCGCAAGGCGGCCGAGGAAGCGCTGCGAGAGAGCGAACAGCGATATCGCCTGATCGCGGATGCGTCCAGCGAGGTCTTCTGGGCGTCGGACAAGGACCGGGCGACCGTCTTCTCCGTCAACAGGGCCTTTGAGGACGTTTGGGGGCGCAGGCGCGAGAGTCTCCGTGCAACGCCGTCCGTTTGGCTGGACGCCGTGCATCCAGACGATCAGGCTCGAGTTCGCGCCGCTTGGTCGGCGAGGGCAGCCGGTCAAACCTGCAAGGTGGAATACCGGGTTGTTCGTCCGGACGGTTCGGTGCGACACGTATGGGATCGCGGCTTCCCGATCCAGACGATCGGCGGGCAGGTTGAGCGAATCGTCGGCGTCGCGACCGACGTCACCGAACTGAAGGAAGCCCAGGAGGCGCTTCGGCAGAACCGAGATCTGCTCCAGACGATCATCGAGAGCACGCGCGACGTCGTGGTCATGAAGGACCGAGACGGCCGCTACACGCTCATGAATCCTGCCGGCCTAGCTCTTGCACGGAAGCGTGCGGACGAGGTCATCGGCAAGACGGACGAGGACCTCTTCTCCGTAGCGGACGCCCGGCGTCTGCGTGCTCAGGACAAGATGGTGATGGAGACCGGTCAGTCGATTGTCGGCGATGAGACCTTCGGGATCGCAGGCATCCCGCGGCATTTTCTGCGGCACAAGCTGCCCTATCGCGATGCGCCGGGTCGAATCGTCGGCGTCATCAGCATCTCGACGGACATCACGGATTTCAAACACGCGCAAGATCGCCTGCGACGCGCCGAGCGTCTGGCCTCCATCGGCACGATGGCCGCGGGCATTGCGCACGAGCTCAACAATCCCATCGGCGGCATTCTGCTGGCGGCCCAGAACGCGAAAAGGGCCCTTGGCCAGCCGACGGCCAAGCAGGTCGTTCCGACTTGCCTCTCTGATATCGTTGACAATGCCGAGCGATGTGGGCAGATTATCCGAAATGTGCTGCGACTTGCCAGGCAGGAGGCGTCCGCCAAGGAGCTTCTCGACGTCAGCGTTGCCGTACGGCGGGCCGTCCTACAGACGGAGGAACTCGCGTACGGTCGCAGGAGCACGGTCGACCTGGATCTCCCTGCGGGACTTCCGAAGGCGCGCGGCAATCCGATTGAGTTGGAGCAGGTCTTCTCGAACCTGATCCGCAACTCGATCGAGGCGGGCGGGGAGGGTACTCGCATTCGCGTCTCCATCCGAGAGGTGGCCGGTCGCGACCTGCGGATTACCGTCGAGGACGACGGACGGGGAATTCCTCCGAATCAGGCGGATCGCCTTTTCGATCCCTTCTTCACGACGCGCCGGACCGAGGGGAGCGCCGGTCTGGGATTGAGGATCCTTCGCGGCAGCATCAGCGACCACGGCGGAGCGGTCGATGTGCAGAGCCGGCCCGGCGGTGGCACGACGGTCATCGTCGAACTGCCAGGCCTTGAGCCGACCTCGTAGGGGGGAACGGCGTGTCCAAGATACTCGTAGTCGACGACGAAGACGTGTATCAGCGGCAGCTCGCCATCGCCCTGACACCGGACGGTCACGACGTCCGAACGGCCGGCCGGGGACGCGACGCCATCGATCTCGGCGCCCGATACCGACCGGACGTCCTGGTGACGGACTGGATGCTCAAGAACGACATCCACGGCGTCCACGTCGCCCAGGTTCTCCGAAGCGTGATGCCGAGCCTGCGCGTGATCATGATCACGGGCTTTCCGTCCGACGACCTCCGGGCGGACGCTCACGAGCTAGGCGCGGTCGACTTCATCGAGAAACCGTTCAGTCTGGACCGCATGAAGGCGGCCGTCGGAAGCAAACACGCGAAGCCGCCGCCTCAGAACCCGAGCGACGCGCTCCCCGTGTTCGAGGTGGACGAAGCCGGCAACATCCTGTTTGCAAACAGCCTCGCCAGGCTGTTCTTCGCCGAGACGCACGCCGGACCGGGAGCTTTATCGCTGGCCGATCTGTTCGCGCCGTCGGAGAAGCCTGAACTGAACGGCGCCATCGACCGCTGGGTGGCCGCATCGCCCCGGACCGCGCGCAAGACGTTCTGGCATATTCGATCTCAGGCGCCTCGGCAGGGAGGCACGCGCCTCGTCGTCTTGCGGCGGCAAGGCGACGCCCAGAACCTCGGGCACGCGCTCGTGGCGATGCTGCTCGGCGGTCCGCGCGCGCAGCCCGCCCGATGGCTGCTCTCCGGCCACGTTCTCGTCATCGAACCCGAAGAGATCATGCGTCGCGTCTCCGTCAGCATGTTGGAGAGCTGCGGCGCTGCATGCTACGCCGCCCAGAACTTGGAGACGGCGATGCGGCTCTTGGAGGCCGACAGACGACTTTGTTTCATCATCCTCGATCACGATCTTCCTGGCGTCTACGCCGCCGTCGAGCGAATTCGATCGATGCGGTCGGACATCACGTTGATCGGCACGAGCAAGAACCCCGTCAGAGACGCGTTCGCGGCCTTGGGCGTCGAGCTGTTCGTTCAAAAGCCCTGGCGAGGGGACGACGTGATCAACCTGCTCCTCGGGCGGCTCGGCGATTGCGTAGAATGCGGTCTGACCTTGCCGCTGCGCCGTCCGAAGCCGGCTGAGACGGCCGAGCTGTGGGCCTGCGTCTACTGCGGCGCCTGCTACCATGCCCTGTTTGATCCAGACGCCGTCCCCGACACGCTCGCAAACGCGAGACGCGTTGCGACCAACCATCACGACGGTTGAGGCGGACGGACGGAACTCGCTGGCCCGGGTCCATCCGGCCGGGCGCTTCGAGCCGGCGGCCGCAGCGTTGCGATTCCCGCTTCCGGATCGTCGCCTCGCCTGCCCAGCGCTTCGCACAACAGCGAGACCGTCTTGGCCGTCGCCCCGCGGCGGGCGCGAACGACCTCCTGGGCTGCGCCCCCCATTGTTCGGGCCGTTTCCGGCTCGCTCAGCAATCGTCCCAGCGCCGAGGCCAGCTCCGCTTCTCCGTTGACTCGAACGGCCGCGTTGGCGTCCAGCAGTCTCTCCGCGACGTCTTGGAAGTTCTCGACGTAGGGCCCGAAGCACATGGCCTTCGCCAGCCCCGCGACCTCCATCAAGTCTGAGCCGCCCATCGGGACTAACGATCGACCGACGAACACAACGTCCGCCAGCGAATAGAACTTCCGCAGTTCGCCCATCGTGTCGCCCAAGAAGACGGTCGGCCGGTCCTTGCGGTCCTGTTCCGACGGTCCTTGGGCGTCGTCCGCGCACGCGCTCCTGCGGCGGCAAGCGAATCCTTCGCTCTGGATCAAGCGGGCGATTTCATCGAATCGCTCCGGCTTTCGCGGGACCATCGCCAACTGCAGCCCCGGCAGACGGCTGAGCAGCGTTCGATACGCCGACAGCAGCATCCGTTCCTCGCCCGGTCCCGTCGAGCCCGCCACGACCAACGGCCGCTCACGTCGGATTCCCATCGCCTGCGCGAGGGCGTCGTCGCCAGGGACGCGATCCGCGATCAACGCCGTGTCGTACTTCATCGAACCGGTCACGACGACCCGGTCCGGCGACGCCCCGAGCCGGCGAAATCGGTCGGCGTACACCTCGTTCTGTGCGCCGACGGCGGTGATGTTCCGGAACATCCAACGGGCGATCGGGCGCACGACCGGCAGACTGAACCGCCGCATGGACCGCTCGTGCGTGATCCGGCCGTTGGCGATCAGCATGGGGATGTCTCGTCGCCGGGCCGCCGCCAGCAAGTTCGGCCAAACCTCCAGTTCCATGAGCACGATCGCGTCCGGTCGAATCCGGTCCATCACGCGCCGAACGACGAGCGAGAAGTCGAGCGGATATCGAAAGACCTGCTTGGGTTCGTGCTGCTTGACGGCCGCGGCGTAGCCGGTGTCGGTCGTCGCGGACAGCACGATGTCGTACGACGGCAGCCGGCTCTCGATCTGGCGAACCAGGCCTCGAGCGGCGTTCACCTCCCCCAACGAGACGGCATGAATCCAGACGCAGGGCCGCCGGTCGCAGCGCCTCCGGATGAAGCCAAACCGCTGCCCCCACCCTCGACGGTTCTTCTTCAAGACCAACATCTGGTAGAGCAAGAAGGGCAGGTACAGTACGGCCAACGGGATGTATAACAGATCGATCAGCAGCGATGCCATGTCAGCATCATAGTAACGCGACAGACCACCGAAAAGACGCCCTGTTTCCCCGTCCGCAGGGCGTACGAGGGTTGCCAGGGGTGAGCGCAGCGAACCCCTGGATGCGCTACTTGGAGAACCAACCCTTCTTCTTCCCGTGCTTCTTCAGGCAGCATTGCTTGTACTTCTTCCCGCTGCCGCACGGGCAAGGGTCGTTTCGGCCCGGCTCTTCAGCTTCCTTGTGGATCGTCTCCGGCGCGGGCGGCAACGGACCGTCCTCCTCGCTCGGCTTGTTCTTGCGCTGCCGCTCTTTGGTCTCACGCATCCGCTCGAAGTGCGTCTCGAACTGGTCTCGGCCTTTTGCCACCGCCGTCCTCCCAAGTCTTCCAGATCATCACGAAGCCGTCCGCCGCTGCGCCTCGTCCCACGGCGTCCCGTCGCTCCCGAACGAACGTCGGCAGACGCCAACACGCTCGGAGCACGCTGCAGAACTCCAGTTGGACCGTTCGCAGCCTCGTTTTCGATGACGCCGCGCAGAGCGGAATGCCTGTCTGACGAGTCTTGCAGCGTCCCGCTAGCGGCTCTTGCGCTTCCTGGCCTTTCGCTTGTCCTTCGTGCTCACCGCGTGCCGGGGCTTGCTGGTCTTCCCCTTGAACGTGGGCATCTTCCCGCCCGCCATCGAAAGCTGCGCGAACTGAGAGCCGAGCTTGAGCCGATCACGCATACCCATGCCGGCCATGTGCTTCATCATGTCGCGGGCCTGGAGGAACTGCTTGCACAGACCGCTGACGTCCTCCGGCTCCGTGCCGCTCCCGCGGGCGATCCGCCTCCGTCGCGAGGCATCGACAATCCTCGGATTGGTTCGTTCCTTGCGATTCATGGAATTGACGATGGCCCGCATGCGCTTGATCTCGCCTTCGTCGATGTCCATCTCCGCGTCGCGCATCATGCCGCCGACGCCGGGGATCATCTTGAGCAAGTCCTTCAGCGACCGTCCCCCGACGACCCGCTCCATCTGCGTGATGAAGTCGTCCAGCGAAAGCTGGCCTTTCTTCATCTTCGCTTCGAGCTTGGCGGCCTCCTCGACGTCCACCTGCTGC
>CAZERK010000025.1:11451-15483 GCA_964514515.1 uncultured Planctomycetaceae bacterium | reverse complement strand
CACTCGGCTGCTGCCCGCGCTTTCTTCAGCACCGTCTCGTCGGTCATCTCGCTGGCCCGCTTCGGTTCGCAGAGGTACTTGGTGGTCTTCGCTTCGACCACGAAGTCCGGCTCATACGCCTCGGCATCGTGTTCGTAGTGGATGCGGAACACGCCGCGGCCAGGCTTGAACCATTTGAGCACGTCAGGGTCATTCTCCAGCACCACCGCGAAGCGCCGCTCGGAATCGGTGTCGAACCGCTGGGCGTCGTACAGGCACTTGCGGAATCCGCCGAAGAGCATGCCGCGGATCAAGAGCTTTTCGTCCACCGGCGCCCGGAAATTGCGGACCGCCTCGCCGGCGGGAACCGCGTACGTGCCGGCGGGCAACCGTGTGCCGCCCTTGGTCACGTGTGCTTCGTATCCGGCGGCGACCTCCTCGTAATGACTTTGCATCTGGGCGTGGATCAAGTTCACCAGCGCTTGCTGATGGTACTGGAGGACGTTTTTCACGTCGTCCATGTTCGCGAGGTACGATTGAAGGTGCCGGACAACCTGGCCGGCGAGCTTGTAGAGCAGGTCAGCATGGTCGTCGTAACTGATGTCGTCGAAGTCAATCAGGCCACGAACGAGGTAGTCTTCGAGCCGCGTTTCCGCAACCACGCCGTTGCCGCTTACCAGCAAGAACCGCTCGTTATCCCGCAAATGCTGAATGAGGATGTCGCCCGGCACTGGCTGTAAGTGGATGCCGCTCACCTCCATGTCAAAGTCGTTGTAGCGGCACGTGACCTCCCCCTTCGGCACCCCCACGATCCGCGGAACATCGATCGACAGCTCGATGTGTAGATCAATCGTCTTTGCGACCACGGCCTCGACATTTACTTTCTCGGCGACGCCCTCCAGCTCGCCCTGTGTCGGCCGAATCGCCGCCGTCACGCGCTGAACGATCTCTTGCTGGACCTCGGGCTTCCTCAGGTCCTCGGATCGCGGCAGCCGCTCGTAATCGCGGATGACGTCCAAGGCTACCCGCGCCACGTCCTGCTCTTTCTTCGTGTTGAAGAGCATCGGCTGCTGCTCGCCGCCGGTCGCGGGCGCCGGTCGGGCGATCCGGTTTTCGATTTCCGGCTTGACCTCCACTACTTGCGATCGTTGCAGAGGGATGTCCCGCCCGATGACCACGCCGGTACGGATGATGGAATCGGGCCGGTTCGCTTGGTCGACAATCTCCTGGAATCGGTCGTGCGACACGATCGTCAGCCGATCCACCGGCGGCACGCCGGTCCGCTGGCCATCCGGCAGCCGACGCCCCCGCCCAATCGCCTGCTCCACCAGCGTCTTCGAGTTGGCGGCTCGCAGCGGCACGATCGTGTACAGGTTCGTTACGTCCCAGCCCTCCTTGAGCATGTTGACGTGGACGACGATCTCGGTCGGGTTGGCCGCGTCCTCGACCGTGAGGAGTTGTTGTACCGTCTCGTCCTTTTCCTCGCCGGTCTGGGCCGAATGTACCGTGATTACTCGGCCCTTATACCGTCCTTCGAAGAAGCCATCGCTCTCAACGGTTTTCACCAAGGCGTTCGCGTGCTCGGTGGTCTGGGCGACGACGAGCATGAACGGCTTTACGAGCTTCGCCCCGTTTTGCCGAGCATGCACCTCAAGCTGGACCTTCGTTTCCTCGTGGATACGAACGCCGTCCTCCAGCTTCAGCTTTTCCAGGCCGTCGTCGTCGTAGTTCTGGGCGTCGAAGTTCTCACGCGTGGCGACGGCCGGTTCCTTCACAAACCCGTCGGTCAGCGCCGCCGACAGCGGATAGCTGTAGATCACGTTCTTGAATGGATCAGTCTGCCGGGCGCCGCGCTCCACCTGTGGCGTCGCCGTCAGTTCTAGCCCGAGAATCGGCTTCAGCTCGTTGATCGCGCGGACGCCAGCCGATGCGCGGTAGCGGTGCGATTCGTCCATCAGCAAAACGAGGTCATCCAGCTTGGAGAGGTACTCAAAGTAGCTCTCGCCGATGTACTCCTTCAACCGCTTGATGTGCGGAACCCTGCCGCCGCGGACCTCGGAGTTGATCTTCGAGATGTTGAAGATGTTGACGTGGACCTCGTCTACTTCGAACAGCTTGCCCTTCCGTACGCCCCGGCCGGACTCGTAGTTGTCGCCGGTGATGATTTCGGGGGCGTTCGTCGCGAACTCGGCGATGCCCTGGAACACGTACTTCGGCATTCCCGGTGTGAAATCGGCGATCAGCTTGTTATAGATCGTCAGGTTCGGCGCCAGCACGAAGAAGTGCCGCACGCCGTGGGCCTGGAACAGATACGTGATGAACGCGCCCATTAGCCGCGTCTTGCCGACGCCGGTGGCCAACGCGAAGCACAGCGACGGGAATTCCCGCTCGAAATCCTTCACGGTCGGGAACTGGCTCTTGATGACTTCCAGGGCGTGGGTCACGTCGGCGCCCTTCTCCAGCTTGATCAGGTCGCAGATGGTGTCGAGAATCTCAAGCGCCTCGCGTTGCGGCTTGCGAAGGCTCATCCGGGCAGCGATGGGGGCGGTCTGGGCGATCATCGGCGGCCCTCCTTCCGTGGCGTGGGCTCGTCGCGCCCGGCCAGTGGCGCCGGCTCCCCGTGGCCGGCGTTATCGAACAGTCCTGGCTGGTCATCCTCTGCCCTCCGGCCGCGGCGGCCGTTACTGAGGCGGGCTGCTGGCAGCAATTCGCCTTCTTCCAACGGCGCAGCAGCGGGCAGGTTCTTGATCTCCAGGCTGTAATCATCGTGGCCCCACTCGCACTTGCTCAGCACGGCCTTGGGAATCTTCTTCAGCGTGAGGTTGGGGAAGGCCGTGGCTTTTACGCGGAACGCCGTGCAATAGATCATCAGCGTGCGTTTCTCGCCAACTTCCTCGGACAGCCGGGCGAGCTGCTCGCGGGTCAGGGGTTGCGTGGTGACGTAGATGAAATCGGTCTCGGTCGAGTGGCCATGCTGCCAGTAGACGCTGTCGCTGGGCGCGTACACGAACCCGGCCAGCTTGCAGACGGCCTCGGCGAGCATGGCGGCGTTGTACTTCTTGTTGATAATCCAGTTGCTGTACCGGTCTTTCTGGAGCAGCGACGGCGCGAGCGTGTAGTAGCGGAAGCCCCCGCCGCCCTTCCAGGCGACGGCCTCGGTAACGCCGCCGGGGTCCTCGCCGTCGATGACCTTCTTAAGCCGCGGGATGATGTGCGTCTGGCAGTGGTCGCCCAGCTCCACCATGATCCATCGCCGGCCCATCTTGTGTGCGACTGCACCGGTTGTGCCTGAGCCAGCGAACGAGTCAAGCACCCAATCATCCTGATTCGTGGAAATGGTCAGAATTCGGTGTAGCAATTCCTCGGGCTTTGGTGTGGCAAACGGCTCAATATCAGGAAGCAGCTTGCGCAGGTGATCCCGCTTGGCGGATTGGTTGCACCCAGCCTCGTCGGCAGGCCACCAGCTTCGGGGCACAACGCCATCTTGAACCTCCGACAGATATCGTTTAATGACCGGAAGGCTATCTCCGCTACGGCCAAACCAGACTCGTCCCTCTCGGCGCGCCACAGCGAACGACTCCTCTGAAAACCGCCAGTAATTCCCAGATGGCGGCTTGACCACACGCCCAGACGGTAACGTCACCGGAAAACGCAGCCTCTCCGTGCCGCTTTTCGCCGTGCCGTTGTCTCCCTGAAGCCAGGGACCGCGCGAATCGTTGTCGGGGTTCTTGTAGCGTGCGTTCAAGGCATCGGTCCGCGGCAGCATATTGCGAGTGGAGCGCCACACTTCCCGATCCTTTGCGTAAACCAGTATGTGGTCGTGCGCACTCGAAAAGTCAGTATCGTTGCGTCTGCCCTGGTCCTTTTCCCAGGCGACAGAGATGACGAAACTCGCCCTTCCGAATACCTCGTCGCACAGGATTTTCAGGTAGTGACACTCAGTATCATCAATGGTGATCCAGAGCGACCCTTCCGCGGTCAGCGGGCGACGTAGAAGGTCCAGCCGGTCCCGCCTCCGCGACAGCCACCCGGAATGCTCCCCGGCGACCTCGG
>CAZERK010000025.1:1952-11441 GCA_964514515.1 uncultured Planctomycetaceae bacterium | reverse complement strand
GCTCGACGCCGTCGTCGTAGTGCTCGAACGCAGCTCCTGTGTTGTACGGCGGATCGATGAAGATGCACTTGATCTTGCCGGCGAACTCCTGCTCCAGCGCCTTGAGGGCCAGTAGGTTGTCGCCGAAGATCAGTCGGTTATCGAACAGGTCGTGGTCGGTCACCCGCCGCGCCGCATGGTAGCTCTTCGCCGGGTCCTCCAGCAGCACCCGCGGCTCCAACCTCGGCCGGTTCTCCTTCCCGATCCACGTCAGTTCCAGTCGTGTCTTACGGTTGCCGTTGGCCATTGAGTAGCCTCTCTCCTCATCGAGCGCGGATGATGACCGGACTACGCAGCGGCGTAGGCTGGATTGACAGGTGCGTCATCGTCGCAGCGATCGGAAGCGCCTGCATGGCCGGCTGGGGATCCGCCCGCGTGGCGGCGGCGTCAAACAACTCTGCGGCGAAACCCACGCGTTGCCGCGGATCGAAGTCCATGCCCGGCGGGTACGGAGCAATCTCCTCGTACGAAAGCTCGATCAGCCAAGTATCGCCCTCGGCTTCCTTCTCGTTACCAGGTTTGTAACGGACGAGGCTGTATCGCCGGTCCATGCACGGGAAGCTGGAGTGCCCACCGCGAGGGGCCGTTACGCCACGCACATCCGGGTGAGGATGTAATACCGGCTTGATTCTGCGACAAGCCCACGTGGCGTGGGCGACTTCATTGACCGGAGGGGCGGCGCATACGACTAGACGCAGAATCGGGTTGTCGGCGTTGGCAAGCCAGTCGAGGGGTATCGGCAACTGGACGCGAACGATGTCGGCTGGCGATTCGATGTAGCCTTGCCACAAGATCACCGCTGACCGGGGAGCAGGCGACGAAAGCCTAGCCGCACTGGCTCGTCCATTGCCGCGCGTGCGCTCGGCGGACACTCTCATCGGTTGTAGGTCGCTCTGCAACAAGTGTGAGAAAGGCACGCGCTGTCACGGCAAACGGTTGGGTTCCGGGCATGCAGTAGCGCTGCAATTCGTCCAATGCAAGCGCCGCTTCACGAGCAAGCAGAGGCGCGGCGAAGGACGTGCCCGCTCGATCCTCCGCGAGGCCGGAGCCAGACAACCCCCAGACTCCAAGACCGGGTGGCGAACGGTACCTATCGTCCGTATTGCCGCCTGGCGCGCCAAACGATGGCACGGGCGCGTCACACAACCCTGGACCAATCCGAGAAAACGGGCTGGGCCAGCCCGCTCGAGCGAGGCCGTTCGTCGAGACGCGGGGCACGAAGGACCCGCAAACGAGCGTGTTGAACCCGCACGCCCATGGCCCCAATGCCCAACTCACGTCCTCGTGGTGGTCGGGGTATGCGGAGGTGGGCACAACGCCCGGCTGCGAGTTCCCCGCGGCGACAATAACGAGAGAATCGGAGGCGAACACGAAGTTGTCCAGATCCTGGAGCATGAGCCGTTTTTCGCGTTGCTCGACCGCCGGGAATGCGTGCAGCGGTCGAACGTCGCCAAAGCTCAGATTGAATACGCGCACATCGGGCGCAGCACCACGAACGCCGAGAAGTGCATCCATGACAATCTTGTCGTTCACGCGGTTGTTCCGCCCAGGGCCACTGTGGTAGTCGGCGACGATAGCGTCGTAATAGGCGCAGTGCCCAGGAGACAGCGAGAGTTCATCGGCAGTCGCGTGTTCACCAAACACGACGCGCGATGCCCCGAATGCCCCGTGGTCGCCAATCGGAGATCTAGGAGCATCTGTGGGGACGAATTGGCCTCGCCGAAACGGAGCAAGCTGCCGGTGGTCAACCGGAACGCCGAGATCGAGCACCGCGACGCAGGGCAGAGAATCCAACTCCGTTGGGGGGCGCTGCGGGGCAGTCGGTCGAGTGATTTTCGCGCTGCTTGGTGCCCTACTCTTGCCGGCCGCGATCGAAAAAAGCGGTGAGTGAATGGCCTGCACCGAGAAGAAATCACGAGCGATGGCTCGAACGGACTGCTGCGAGGCCTTTCCACGAAACCAATACCGGCCGGAGAAGTCAGTACCGGTACCGGTGAGCTTCCCGTCATCATGGGCGGTGAGGCGGTCGGCGATCGCGCGCAGTACTTGGTCTGCCTCGATGCGCCTAAGAACCGGCTGAAGTTCGAAGACGACATCGGCAAGCTGGTGAGGCTTGAAAGTCCTGAGCCAATCAGCATCGACCCGAAGCTGCAGGGGAATAGTGCCGAACGAGTCAATCGCAACCCACCTGGCTTGCTCGCGTGCTCCGAGATCGTCGAGGGATGCGGCCCGCTGCAGCAACTGATCCATGCGCTCGGTTTCGGCATGCACGATGGCTTGTCCGTCATCCGTTACCTGCAGGAGATCCAACCCAAGCCGGTCGAACACGCGGCCGTGCCGCCCACCAAAATCCGTTTCCTCCTTGAAGGTGCCTTCCGGGGCTTTCTTCTTGTCCTTGGATCGCTTCTCGATTTCCGGAACTGGTTTGGCGATCACGAAATAGCGAGCGCCCTTGAGAGGATCGTGCGAGGATTTCACGGCGTCAACGACATGGCGAAGGCTGCCACTGACTTGCCTTGCCTTCGCTGCCCAGGAGATGCCTTCGTACTGCGGCACACGGCCGCCCCCGGCCTTTTCAGCGCGCGCCAGTTCGTGAGTCTCGTTCAGAAAGAACGTGCGTGGCACAACTCTCCTTGAACTCGGCGGCACATGCTCTCCTTAGAGGTTGTGGAGGGCCTGTCGTCGGGCCTCGGCAAGTACGATCGCCTCCGCGTCGGCAAAGCTGCGCGCCCCTGCAGCCTGGCCCACGATCGAAGTGGACAAGCGGACGCCCTTCGCTGCCGCCACGCTCTTGGCATAGGTGCGGAGCACCTTCCGAGTCGGCGCTCGAAACAGGAGGGTCAGGTCAAACCGTCGCCAGAGGGCGTCATCAAGGTGCTTCGCCATGTTTGAGGTGCCGACGATCAGGCCCATCGGCTTTGAATGCTCCAACTCCTGCATCAGCGCAATGACGATGCGATCCAATTCGCCAACGTCCAGGGGGCTCCCGCGTCGCTTCCCGAGAGCATCGAGTTCGTCCAGGAGCAGGACACAGGGGGTAGTCTCTGCAAAGTGGAACAGTTGCCGTAGATGTATCGCGGTCTGCCCCAGGTACGCTCCGATGATGGCATCAAAACGAACGACGTAAGCCGGAATGCCGAGTTCGAGTCCGAGGGCCCTCGCCGTATAGCTCTTTCCGCAGCCGGGTGGGCCATGAAAGAGGAGCTTTGATCGCGGCAAGATTCCGCGCCGGCGCAGTCGGTCGCGGTGCCTCCACTCCAGCACGACTCCGTCGAGATCTCGTCTAGCTGCCGGCACAAGCACGACATCTGACAGGTGGATATCCGTAGGCAGCCGAGCGAGAGCTGTTGCGAGGATAAGGCCACCGTTCCGGGGTTCAGGACCGAAACCGCCGTGCGCAGGAGAAGTTGTGTTGCCGTTCAAGTGTAACGCTCCTCGGAGGAGCCGTGCAGCCGAGCGATGCCCTTTTTGCTCCTCGGCTTTGCAGATTTGCGAGGCAACGGCAGCCGCGCTGCCGACGTCCTCGGCGGCAATCGCCCGAAACAGGTCTGCGAGTTTGCGTACGGTTGCCATTACTGCCTGACCACTTTTCGACGCGGCTCAAGCTGCATTCCGCCGAGTACGCCAGGACAACTAAGTCACCGCTGCGGCTCCAGCTTGGTGGTATCTCCGCCACACGCACCTGCTGTCACATGGTACTGGCCGCGAAGCGGGCGCTCAACTTGCCCCGATCCTAACGGCCTCCCCACCGCGCCCTCACAGACCGACGGCACTTTTCGGCTAATGCGGAATAGGTCGGTCCGGAATCCGGAGGGCCACCAGGTTACTCCCGGCGATCTGTCGGTCGTGAAGCTGAGCGTGCGCGTTTCTGCGAATCCGGCAGCAATTGCTCCGACCAGGCAGAACGATCCACAGCGTCAGCCTCTGGCGGTTTCCTCTAAAGCCCTCTCGTTCGAGCTTCGTCTTGTTCGCAATCCTTTGGTTCTTTTCACACCCGCGTGATCCTTAGGTTTCCGCAAGTACATTGCAGGTGCGTTTGTTTATCCTTGGTCGCCATGCCGCCACAACGATCGCACAACAGGATGCGGCACATTGCCTGTGTCTTCTCGCCGAATTCCCGAACGGTCGCGTCGGGTATCTCCGCCGCGTCCCAGTTGAAATGGTCGCCTACTGTATTACGGACGTCATTCAGCGTTGTTGTTAGTGCCGCAATCAGCTCCTGAAACGGGGGCGGGCCCTCAGAAACCACAATCGCCGTTCCCACGCCCGCCTGTGCCTTCTCCACCTTGATTGTCTTCGCCGGCTTGGCCATGCTGGTCACAAGGTCCCACGCCGAGTACTTGTCCTTCGGGTTACGCTTGATCGAGCAGCCCAGGTACTTGGTCATCTCGCCGAGGATGCTCTCGATTAGGAAGCCCGACAAGGAGGCAACCTCGCGGCGATTCATCGGTGCCTTCGCCAGGCTCGCGTGCAGCTCGTCCAGGTAGGGCCTTACATCGTCCCCACAAATGCCGGTTTCCAGCGACCATGGGCGCAATTGCACGATACAGACGCTCGCGGTAGGAGCCTGCTGCGTGAGGAACAAATCGAGCCATCGGCGCTGGTGGGTCGCCAGGATCACTTGGCTGAAGTGCTTCGCTTCGTCCAGAAGCGTGCTCAGTATTCGCTTGATGTGATTCAGATCCACGGAGGTAAAAACGTCATCGATGATGACTGCGCTATCGCCTCCCACGGTCCGCTTTGTGACAGCGAGGAAGAAGCAGAAGGCAAGCGTGTCAAGGTGCGAGTCGGAGAAGTAGGCTTGGGGGGCGACATCCTTGTGCCCCTCGAATTGGCCGGTCTGGTGAAGCGACCCCTTCTTTTCCTGATCCAAGGCGTAACGTACGCCTCCCAGCTTCTCGCCAGGGTGAATCGTCGAATAAAGTCGATCGCACTCGTCGGCGATACCGTCGAGGATACCTTGGGTAAACGTGATGCGCTCCCTACGGACGACCTTCAGCATCTCCTCAAGAATCTTCCGGACCGCAAAGGCCCGCTCCGCCTCCTTTTTCGCTCGCTCGCAGGTGTCGTAATCACGTTTGATGCCGCTCAACTGGATCGCCTGTTTGTTGAGGATGTCGTGTTTCGTCTCAAGATCAGCAACTAATGGCCGAACCAGGTCCATGTACCGATCAGCTTCGGCAATGACGTCCTTGCCCAATTTCCGAGTCCAGGCGAATAGGTTGCCATACTCGGCCTTGTCCAGCGTCCATTTGCCCTTTTGATCAGGCGCGATGCTCTCTACCTTGTTGGCGACTTCGAAGACTTTGTCGATCAGGTTGATGTAGCTCCTGCGTGTGTTCTCCGTGGCCGCGAGGACGGCCTTCTCGGCCTGTGCCCATGCATCAGCCAAAGCCTTGAGTTCTGTCATCTGGCTGAGGCGAGCTTGAATCTCCTTGGCGAGTTCTGGACCAGTCACCGGCTGAAGGCACACCGGACATTCTGCGGCATCCGGACGCTCCTGCAGAAACTCGCCAGCCTTGGTCAGCAGGTCCACCAGAGTGATGCCGGTCTGTTTGTCGATGGTTTTCGCCGTGTCTATCTTCAGTTTCACGGCTTGTTGCGCTGCCCGCTTGGCGTCGAGGTCCTCTTGGCTATTCGTCTTGGCTTCCAGTAGCGTGTCGGCGGCGGCAAATGCATCAACAATGCCCTTGAGTTGTGCGACGGTCGCCTGAAGCGACTTCAGGTCGGCCTTCACGCGTCGCTTCGCCCACTCTTTCGGGTCGAGCGCCTGCTCATCTGGCGTGCGATCCTCCTCGAATGCTCGCTTCAGGTTGGCTTCTGCGGTCGAAACCTCCTGCGTGCGGGCGTCGATGACGATGCTCATCTCCTTGATCGCCTTGGGCAAGGCGTCCTCGCTGCTCTGAATGCCATCTACATCGATGAATCGCTTGAGTTCTGCGAATCGCTCGCTGGGCGTGGCCTCCCCGAGCTTCAGGACCTTGTGGCGACGCAAGATAGCGGCTGAAGGAGTGTTGTCGTCCGGCTGGATCGCGATCTTCGCTCCCTTTAGAGAAGCCCGCCATGTCTTGCCGTCGGAAGAGACCTCGGCGTACAAATCGCGCGCGCTGCAACCGATCGTGGGCAGGTGCTTGGCAAGCGAGACGGAACTACGGTATTCAAGCGTGCCGGCGTTCTGATTGCAGACGAGATCAATCGCGTCGATTATGGTGGACTTGCCGGTGCCGTTTTCTCCGAACAGCAAAACGAAGCGCTTGGAAGGATCAAAGCTCAGGGTCGTGACGCGCGAGGCCCCGCGGAACTTAGCGGCCGTGACCTTCTCAATCCTCATGTTCTTGGGCATCGGCTCTCTCCTTTGCAAGCACTATCTCTTCAGCCCAGAGGCGCCAGTCGGATTCTTTGGTCTTGCCGCTGGACAGCTTCTGTACCGCGGACGCCGAGTGCTTTTCCGTCAATAGCCCCGCCTCTTTCAGGGCCGCCATGATGCGTGCCGCAAGTTGCTGATTGGGGGCTCCCGACTCACTTGTGCCACTTCCGCTCATTGCGACTGTTCCTCCTGGCCATTGGCTGCCGCGGTGCCATCCGCTCTAGCGTCATGGTAGTTGCGGGCGCCTTTGAGCCGTCTCTTCGTCCACAAGTCGCAGATCAAGACCCGCGATTTCCTGCAACGATTTGCCAGCGATACCCTGTAGGTCGCCGTACATTCCGACGGTCGCCTGCATAACCCGGTCGAGCTGCTCGTGGCGTTTTTCCCACTGCTTCATTATCGCCTTGCGCTCCTTGTCCAAGTCCTCCTGCATGGTAGAAAACGCTTCAACGATGGCCTGCACGCGCAGGCGAAAGCGCGGACCGGTCAGATACTGATAGATCATCTCCATCTTGGTTGCTGGCCCTCAGTGGCCTGCCGGGCGGATGCAACTTCAAGAAGCAGTTGCCGAATGGCCATGCCAACCGGGATCGTGCAGCGCGGATGAGCAACCCAAACGCCATCAACCAAGTCAAACGCATCGATTCCCCTGGGGAGGGCCTGCGAGATGATCACCGCGACCTCTGCCTTTGCGGCGCGTTGATCCTCGCGGAGCTTGGGCAGCCAGCCGTCGCTCCAGTTCTTCGTTCGCTTGGACTCCCAGAGGATCGTGCCGCAGGCTTGCGCAAGTTCGCCATTGACGTGGTGGAGCACATCACCTCCATGTTCACCCTTTGGCACGGGCTCAATCTTGTCGAGGGGGAACTTGTTGCGCAGCAGCGCCTCAAGCTCCAGTTCCTGGACCTCACCTTGAAGCTGCTGCGAGCCCTGCTCCGCCTTTCGTAACGCGTCCTGCAGCTTGGCCTGCAAGTCGGTTATGGTTTTGTCTTTCTCGGCGATCCTGAGTCGAGCTTGCTCGTCTGCATCCTTGACAGCCGCCTCGCGGATTTTCGCTCGCTCGGCGTCAATCGCGCGCTGTTTCTCAAGTTCAAAACGTCCCTTTTCTTCCTGGAGTGTCTGGCGTTCACGGCGAAGTGCCAGTTCGTTCTTCTGGGCTTCGGCCAACTTAGCGTCCCGCTGCTTGAGCATCGCCTCTGCATCGGCTTTCTCCTGAAGCGCCTTCGCAATTTCATCACCAAGAGCGTCTCGGGCTTTCTTGGCCTCAACTGCAACGATGGCTGTTCTTTGGGAGTTGACCTTCTCGGCGACTTCGACTTCAAGCAGCCGCTTGCGCTCTTCGAGGTCGCCTTCCTTCTTCAAAATCGCCTGTTCTCGTTGCCGAGCGGCTTCCAGTTTGACGAGTTGGTCGCGCACCTGTTCTTGTAGGTTCTTGACTTCGAAGCTGGCTTCCTCCCTGGCTTGCTGCTTTAGCTGGTCAACAAGCTTCTTCCGCTCCGCCCCCAACCGAGTCGCGATTTGTTCCTCCACTGCCGCTTTAGCCCGCTCTGCCGCAAGGGCTTTCTCAGTGATCACCTTCTCGCGTGCATCCAGCTCGGCCGTACGTCGCTTGACATCGTCCTCAACCTGTTGCCGCAGCCTTGCCTCAATCGCGGCTGACATCGCAGTGGTCAGCTCAAATGAACGATGGCAATGTGGACAGGTGATCGAACCGCCTTCGGCCATGAGTTCGCCCTCCTACGCAACCCGCCAACGCAACGTGAACAGGCTGACGACATTCTTTTGCATCTTGAGTTGTTGCTCGATGCGCCCGATCAGTTCGTCCCGCTGCCGGTCAATCGCATCCTGGGCCTCGAAAAGCTCACGCCGCTTGCGGGATCGCTCGGCCTCCAGGTTCTTGACGGTCTTCTGGGCTTCGAGCTTGTCCTGAAGGCTGCCGGCGAGCGCGGCCGTCTTGCGGGCTTCTCGAATCTGGCGGTCGAGGTCCTTCAGTTCCCGTTCCAGACCCAGTTTAAGGTCGTCCGACCAGCCGTCCAGTTTTCGCACCTCATCCTCGAAGAACGCGGCGTTCCGCTCATCTACGTGCTTGATCCGAGCCGCTACCTCGCGTTCCCGAAGCTCGGAGAGGTCCGGCAACGGGCTGTTGAGCAGGGAATCGACCTTTCCAGGCAGCGACAGCAGCTTGTGACAAAGATCGTCGTCGAGTACCTGGCCGTCATCAGTGCGACCGGCGAAGATCAGGAATTCTTCCGATTCGAAGGATTCGACCGTCAGCTTCGACAGCTCCAACCAGCCGCTTCGGCCGATGAGCGGCTTGAGCACGCTGACGACTGCGCCGTGAGCAGCGTAGTCGAACGTAATCATAGCCGGCGGCAGGTTGCGCGCAGCAGCACGGCTGATTACGGCCTCAGCAAGCGGATGATTGAGGCGGTACAGGTGAGCCTCGCCCGTACGCCGCGGGAGTTCGTAGAGACCGAGCGGGATCTCGCCCGGAAACGGGCACGATTTCAGGTGGAAGAATGAATCGCTCTTGAACTCGGCATGGCCGTTGAGTTCGTGGCGGGTAAGGTGCATAAGCAGCCGCTCGAAGCGATTCAGGTACGCCCGTGAGTCCGCATCGCGGATTCTGAGCTTCTCGCGCACCTCGTCGTCGAAGTTGTCTAGCAGCTTCTGACGTGTGCGGGTCATGGATTCGCTGATCTCGGCGTTCAGCTCCCGCTGCAATTCGTCGAACGCCGCCCGAATCTCCTCCGGCCGGCGGCATCGCTGGTAGATGTCGGCGATGCGTTTCTCGAAATCGACGCCGGACTCAATCGCACCGAGCACCTCGTCGCTGGCGCCGAAAACGCCCTCGAAGAGCTTGAACTTCTCGGACAGCAGCTCGAAGACTCGCTGGTCAGCTTCGTTCTTTTTGTTCAGGAAGTTGACGACGACCACGTCGTGCTTCTGGCCGTAGCGATGGCTGCGACCGATTCGCTGCTCGATACGCTGCGGGTTCCAGGGCAGGTCGTAGTTGACGACGAGCGAGCAGAACTGGAGGTTGATGCCCTCGCCGGCGGCCTCGGTGGCGATCAAGATCTGGCCTT
>CAZERK010000025.1:0-1942 GCA_964514515.1 uncultured Planctomycetaceae bacterium | reverse complement strand
CGAGCCGCTCACGCGGTCGGTGCCCTGGTGGCGCCTCAGCCATTCTGCGTAAATCTGCCGCGACCGATCGTCGGAGTTCGATCCGTTGAAGAGGGCGATGCCGTCTTTCCACGGGCTGTCGGCGAGCACGCGCTGGAGGTAGTCCTGCGTGCGGCGGGATTCGGTGAAGATGATGGCCTTCTGGGCCGCCCCGAGTTCTTCGGCTTTGCGGAAGGCAATATGGAGGGCCTTGACGAGCGCTCGGCCCTTGGCGTTGTGTTTGATTGAGACCGCTAGATCACGAAACGCTTCGAGATCGGCTATTTCTCGCTCCAGGGCGGCCCGGTTGGCGGCCGAGAGCGGCTCCGGTTGCTCGTCTTCCGTCCATTCCTCGGCTGTTTGGTCGAGGGCTTCGTAATCTTGGTCGAGTTCTTCCTCAAGCGACACCGCCGGCTGTTCATGAGGCGTCAGCTTGGCCCGGAGGCGGCTCGCTATCGACGTGAGGGCGCCGGCAATCGCGAAAGTGGAGGAGGCGAGCAGCTTTCGTAGGACAAGCGTCATCAGCGAACGCTGGCTGGATGGCAGGGCCTGGAGATTGTCCCGTCGAAGATAGTCGGAGACCAAGTTGTACAGGCGGTCTTCGCTTTCTTCGGGCGTAAAATGCTCGACAAGCGGTAGCCGCTTTGTGAAAGGCACATAAGCGGTGACTTGCCGCCGAAGCGTACGGTGGCAGAGAGGCTTCAGGCGTGCCTTCAAGGTCTCGACGACCTGGGCCTGGTCGAGGTTGGCGAATTGCTCGCGGAAGCTCTTCAGGTCGCCGAACGTGTGTTCGTCGATGAAGCTGACGAGGCCGAACAGCTCGCTGAGCGAGTTTTGGAGCGGCGTGGCAGTGACCAACAGCGTAGGGACATTGGCAAGCGCCTGCTTCAATGTGTTGGCGATGACGTTCGTCGGCTTGTAGACGTTGCGGAGCCGGTGGGCTTCGTCGATGACGACCAGGTCCCACGGCATGGCTTGAACGTCGGCCGCCTTGCTGCGGGCAAACTGATACGAGCAAATGACGATTCTACCGTTGGCTTGAAACGGCTTGAAGTTGCCCTGTTTGATCGCCTCGTTATACGGCCTAGATTCGAGGATGCAGCATGGGAGGAAGAACTTCTCGCTCAGTTCCTGATGCCACTGCTTCCGCAGGTTCGCCGGCGTAATGATAAGAACGCCCCGCTTTCGCTCGGCCCATTTCTGGGAGATGACCAGACCGGCTTCGATGGTCTTGCCGAGCCCAACTTCGTCGGCGAGCAGGGCGCCTTTCGCCAACGGGGATTTGAACGCGAAGAGGGCGGCGTCGATCTGGTGGGGGTTTAGGTCAACCTGCGCATCCGCAAGCGCACCAGCGAGTTTTTCGAGGCTGTCGGACGAGCAGCGTCTCGTTAGCTCGTGGGCGAAGTACTTGGCGTGGTAATCGGTCAGGTTCATCGAACTCGCCAGCTAGGCCCGCCCCTTGCGGCGACTTCGGTTGTCCATATCCCTTATCGACCTGCAAGATCGCCGAGAGCGCCCATTGCGTTCAGAACGGGGCGCATTGTACCGGAATCCGGACGTTTCGCCAGTCGAGTCTGCTCGATTGGGCGGTGTGCGATTGAAGGCGAGGCCTCCCGTTTCTTGTGGAGGGCGTCATCGGATTGGCGACAGGATTGACAGCTGTCCTTCACGGCTGGGTAGCGGTGAGCAAACGAAGGACGTGGCCATGCCGCCCCCATCAGCGGCACCCTTTACACCCTACTCCCACACGCCCCGCAGTACTTCCCCGGCCGCAGCATCGTGCGGTCGCACACCGGACATCGCCGGATAAGCCGGGCGCACGTGCTGATTGTGCCAGCACCGCCGAGAAGGAAAACTAGGACGAGGATAACCGTGATGGCGGTGCCCGTGGCGTACTCGGATCGTAGGTACTGCGGGGCGTGTG
>CAZERK010000024.1:0-15638 GCA_964514515.1 uncultured Planctomycetaceae bacterium | reverse complement strand
CAAGGCCGACTTCGATTGCGCGCACGCGAAGGCCGGCGGACGGGCGGGCCTGGTCCGCATCGTCGTCAGCGAGTCCGCCGGCGGCACGCGATACGTGCGAATCGGCGGCGCCTGCATCACGACGATGGAGGGCACGCTGCGCCGACTGCCCGCGGATCGGTAGCGCCGACGCCTGTCTCCGTTCGATCCTGGGTCCAGCCGAAGCCTGCCGACGCAGCAGCTCGGAGCGCAATGCGCATCGACGAACCCATCGCAAGAAGGGGAGAGAGGAACCGGGAAGCTGAAAGCCGTTGCTCGCGGCGTCAGGACGCCAGCAACGCTTCAACAAAGGGCTGGATATCGCCGCCGTCCACGGCGCCGTCCACGTTCAGGTCGCACGCGCACCGGGCATAGTCATCGAGCGGCGTCTCCCCCAGCAGGTAGGAAACGAACGGCGCCAAGTCGGCCTGCGTCAACTGGGCGTCGCCGCTGGCGTCGCCGCCTCGGCAGACGTTGAAGCTGATGGCGCCGGCGACGATCTCCGTCGTCGCGGCGCTGACCGGCGAGAAGTCCGGAGCCGGGTTCACGGCGTCCAGCACGTTGGCGAGCGGCGATGCGATGGAGAACGTATAGGCCCCCAGGGCCGACGGCGCCGGAAACGAGCCCGTCGCCACGATCTGACCGCCCAACGACTGTCCGATGCCGGAATCGACGTCGACGTCGAGGCCGATTCCGCCGGCCTCCGCGCCAAACGTGTTCTGCGCCCCGCCGATCTGGACGAGGTTCCGCTGACCGGCCGTGCCGATCGGCGTGCCGCGATAGCCGGACACGAAGCCCTCAGGAACGGGATTCGCGATACCGGCGGATCGATCGAAGCAACTCATCTCGTCCGGGATGCCGTCTGCCGGCGGCAGATCAAACAGCATCGGGTTCGCCGGGTCTTGCAGCAGATCGATAGAGACCAACGCCAAGCCCAGGTTGTCGCCGGAACTGACGGTCACAATGATCGTCCAGTCCACCGAACCCCCGATGGGGACCCACGATCCGTGGCTCGGCGACGTCAATTCAAAGGAAACAGTGCCGGCCGCCCACGTCGGGGCCGTCAGAGCGAGAACCACCGCCACGGTCTTCCAAACATGCTTATCCATAAACGGCCTCCCTCAGGGCCTAGCCTGATCAAACACGCGACGCGCCCCTCAGTTCGCGGCCGCCGTGAGCGTGTCAATAAACAAACCGACGTCCTGGCCGTCCGCCGCGCCGTCACGGTTCATGTCGGCGATATCGGCACGGGCAGGGTTCAAACCGAGCAGGACCGACACGAATTGCGGCACGTCGTCCATATCCACGTCGCCGTCATCGTCGACGTCGCCGAGCAGCGTGGGCAGCACCTGCAAGTAAAAATGCTTCTGTTCGGAGAACAGCCTGCCGTCGCTGTCGGCCTTGCCCGCGACGCAGAACGTCAGGTCGTAGAAATCCGGCGCGGCGCCGGCGCCGACTAAAATCTCGAAGGCGAACTGCGTCGGTCCCGCGTCCCATCTGTATCGAATAATCGGGTCGCTGTAGTAGTTCGCGTTGTCACCCCATTCCGGCCAGTCGCAGTCGCCCATGTAACTCAGCAGACCGGCGGTTTCGACGCCGGGAAACCGCAGACGGTTCAGTTGCACCGCGTACGTGTCGTTCACGTCCAGGTCGGCGACTTCCACCTGGAGCGTCTTCGTCTGGCCGCGATAGACCACGAACGTGGGCAGCGAGCCGCGGTCCGGCGCGCCCGTCGCGCTCTCGTCCGGATCGGCGGTCAGGTCCTCGCCGAAGACGAACAGCTTGTTCACCAGGAGGCGGCTGTGGCAACTCAGGCAGTTGCCGCCGAACGCCGGCTCGGCACAGAGCGCGTCCGGCCAGCACAGCGGCGCCAGCACGCATAGCAGAACAGCATATCGTTTCATCGTCGTACTTCTTCCTGCGCTTGCTCGCAGCCGACGAACCGTGCTGCGTCTTCTCCGGGCCTGCCGCCCTGACTCCCTCTCTACCTGAGAGAAGGGGGCGACGCGGATCCGTCCGGTCCGATCGTCGATCCGACTTCCTCTAGCACCAACTCCACGATTCGAGGCACCAAGGCGCTCAATCGCGGCGATAGCTTCAGGCCCGGCTCGACCACTTCCGGCTTGATGCCGAAGATGACCACCTCCGCGGGCAGCCTGCCCATGTGCCGGGCGAGCGTCAAGGCTTCCATCAGCCCGACCTCGTGCAACGACAACCCGCCGTCGCAACGAGGCGCCAAATCTTCCGGCGCGAGCCGACGCACCGTCCCGGGCGCGTCCTCGCCGTCCATGGCGTCGATCACGACGACCTTGCGTCGGTCGGCCAGCACGTCGACCAAATCGACGCCGGCCGTCGCCCCGTCGAACACCTCGATGCCCGGCGGCAGCGCCGCGGCCGCCATCGCCTGCACGACTCGGACGCCGACGCCCTCGTCACGCAGCAGGATGTTGCCAAGCCCCAGGACGAGGATTGGATCGCATCCTCCGCCCGTCGTCGCCTGGTTCTCGGTTTCTGGTCGCACCGCGTGCTGCTCTTCGCCTGCCTCTATGTCGGCCGACCCAATCGTTCGTCGGCCTGAGTTTGTGTCGAGCGCTGCTCGCGCTCGAACGCGCTCCCCTTCGGGTCGCGGCTAAACGAATCTACCTTGCGCCCGGTCGCGGCCAAACAAACGCACGCTGTGCCTCGGTGCGGCCGATCCGTCAACCGCGATCAGATGATCCCCGGTCGGATCAGCACGCGCGTGCCGTTGGTCCGTCGGCCGGGCCGCACCATGTGCACCGCGCACGCCAGGCACGGATCGAACGAATGCACCACCCGCAGCACCTCCACGGGCTGGTCCGTATCCGCGACCGGCACGCCGACAAGAGCCGCCTCGATCGGGCCGGGATGATCCTGGTTGTCCCGTGGCGAGGCGTTCCAGCTTGTCGGCGTAATCACCTGATACCGCGAGATCACCGAATTATCGATGTTCATCCAATGCCCGAGCGCCCCGCGCGGCGCTTCCGTCAAGCCGGAGCTGGTCGCCGTCTGCGGAATCGCGCTCGTTGCATAGACAGGATCGCCCGGCACCAACTCGTCGAGCCACCCGTCCATCGCGTTGGCGAGCGATTGGGCCTCCGTCGCCCTTGCTACGATACGGTCCATCATCGAGATGCCGTGGGAGTACTGGCCGTTCACCCAAAGACGAGCCAACGGGCCGGCCTCGTGCGCTTTCTCCAGGTATCGCGGCGCCTTGAGCCAACTGTAAGCGTTCGCCTTGTCCGGGTCGGGGATCGTCTCGCCGACGGCGGGATTCTTGTTGTCGCACGCGGGCGTAAACCACGAGCGCGTGACGTATTCCGTAATCTGCGCCGGATCGACCGTGCCGGGCTGGCCGTCGGTGTAGCGGCCAGGGCCGAACAGCTTGCTGCTGCCGCCGGCGTTGAGGTCGAACACGCCGTAGCAGATCAGGTTGCCCAGACCCGTGCCGAGCTGATAGTAGCTCGGGAACATCGTGCCCAACAGCGTCGCGTCCGGCAGGTACACGTTCGTGATGAACGACCGGATCTCCATCAGGAGGCTGCGGAAGTCCGCGACCTTCTCCGCGGTCACGTTCTCCGTCATGACGCCCACGACGACCGCGCCCGTACACGGCAGCGTGCCGCCGAAGATCGCCCCCATCTGATGGGCCTTGCGACGAATCTCCAGGGCCGTCAGGTAATGGCCGACCAGCGTCTCGGCCGTCTGCCCGCCAATCATGTCCGGCGTGACGTTCCGCGGCGTCCACGGCGACTGGTCCAGCAGGCCCGTCGTATCGATGAAATCGAGGATCGACAGATGATAGAAATGCAGCACGTGCGACTGGATGAAGTTCGCGCCGAGCACGAGGTTCCGCAGGATGCGGCCGTTGGCCGGCGGCGTCACGCCGAACGCGTGGTCGAGGTTCGTCGAAGACGCCATGCCGTGCGAGACGGGGCACACGCCGCAGATGCGCTGCGTATACTGGGTCGCGTCGCGCGGGTCCCGGTCGGCGAGGATGATCTCGAAACCGCGGAACATGGTCCCCGCGCTGCGGGCTTCCACGACTTGCTGCTGCCCTTTGACCGTATCAACGACCACCTCGATCTCGAGATGGCCCTCGATCCGGGTGATGGGGTCGATCTTGATCGTTGTCGGCATGAATCATCTCCCCCTATCGGGGCCACAAGACCGCGGCACGCGCGCCGGAGGGCCATCGACCACGCTAACGGGTGGCCGGCTCCGCTTTCTTCTTCTTCGGCTGCGCAACCTGCCGCGCGCGATCGGCAGGCTCCGCTTGCTTCGCCGCTTCGCCGTCGCCAGCCTGCCGGGCCTCCGGCAGATAAACGTAGAACGGCGACATCCCATCCGGAAAGCTCGGGTTCACACATCCTAAACAAGGGCTGTGGGCGCCGATGCACCAGTTGACGCCGCTGCGGCCCTGCGCGGGGCTGTTCCATTTGCGCAGCGGACAATCGCTATACGTGTGCTTGCCTTTGCAGCCCAGATACTCCATGCAGCCTTCGTGGCTCAACTGATCCGCGAAAACCGGGGTGCCGCAATACTTGCGCCGGTTCAGACAGTTGTCGTGGATTCGGCGGCCGTAGTACTCCAGCGGCCGGCGATGGGCGTCCAGCGGTGGGACGTGCCCGTTGTTCAGCAAGTACGTGATCGTGCCGATCGCCCAATCCGGATGGGCCGGACAACCCGGCACGTTGATCAGCCGAGGATCGCTGCCGAGAATCTCGCCCACGCCGCGGGCCTGCGTCGGATTCGGGGCGCCGGAGCTGACGCCGCCGTAGGACGCGCACGCCCCCAGGGCGATGATGAACGCGGCGTTCGTGCTGAATTGCTGCACGGCGCCCAGCATCGTCGTGCCCGTCCACGCCATGCAATACCGGCCCTCGGCCGCCGTGGGGATCGCGCCCTCGACCACGAGGATGTAACCCGGCTCGGCCGCCGCCGCCTGCGCCGCCGATACGGCCAAGTCGCCCGAGGCCGCCATCAGGTTGCTCTGGAACTCAAGGTCGATCGTATTGAGCAATAGGGAATCGACGGTCGTGTAATGGATGCTGTTGAGCAGCGAGACAGCGCAGCCGTCGCATCCGGCCCCTTGCAGCCAGATGACGCGCGGAGCGCCCTCCTGCCGCAAGACCTTCTGAAGCGACGCCAGCGCCGCGGGCGTCATCTTGCCCGCCACCGTTGCGGCCGCCGCCGACCGCAAGAAATCGCGACGACTGATGATCATCGACTCACCTCCGCCGGCACGCGCTCCGGGCCGACGAGCAGGGGGTCCAGCAGCCAACCGTAGAGCCCCTGACGCATTCTCAGATACCACGGCGGAATCCCAAGAAAGGACTCCGTCTGGCCCAACAGGGCGCGAACGTACCCCGCGTTGTGCGACCCGTAGGACCGGTCATCCTGCACGTATTCGTAATCGAACTTGGCGATCTCCCACCGCGCCCGCTCCTCCGGCGACAACGTGTTCGGGTTGATGTACAGCGGATTGCCCGGCGTGAAGTACGGCTCGATCGTCGCCAGCCTGAGTTCCATCTCGTAATGCGTGGAGGCGACCAACATCGTCGCCACCGCTTCGCTGTGGCACGGTTCACACGCCTTCATGTTCGCGATGAACAGGTGCCCGCTATCGACCGGCTGCTCCGGCCCGCCATAGGGCACCTCGTGAACGTGACAGACGGCGCACTCGTTTGGAATGCCCCACCAATGCTGCGAATACGGCCCATCCATCGGTGCACCGTCGAGCTTGTACCCGCCCGTGCCGTGCAGCGTCTCCGACTGCGGTTGTCGGGGCGCCTCGCCCGGCACGGCGCCCTGCATCGTGTGGCATTCCGCGCACAGCATGTACGGCGGCTGACGAAGCTGTCCGACGTTCGGCCCGCCGTGGGGGTCGTGGCAGGCTACGCATTCCACGGCATAGACTGCGGACCAGATATCCGGCTTCTCGCCTTCCGGCAGCAACCGGTAATCCGTTGAATGGCATTGCAGGCACGCATCCGCGGCGTTCGGGTCAAACCAAAGATCCCACAACGCATCCGAGTGCTTGGACTCCGACCATTGCTCGTGCTGCGGATGGTGGTTGTCGCCGCACAGACCATGACACGACTGGTGGCAGTCTCCGCAGGGAGCAGACTCGAAATGAATCGCCAACGGCTCGCCGCCCGGATCCACCACGTGGTTGCTGCCGGGCCCGTGGCAATTCTCGCATTGCACGTTCGCCAATTGCGGCGTCATATCCAGGTCCACGAAGCCGCTCGCCTTGCCGTAGCCCGCGCTGTGGCACGGATAGCAGAGCACGTTGTCTCCGGCGCCGTCATCGATCAACGTCTGGAACGCCGTGCTGTGGATGGTCGCCATCCACGACGTATGGTTGTCGGGGTGGCACGCCGTACACGTGGACGCCCCGACGTACAAGGCGGGGCTCGGCAGGGGGCCGGTGAAGTTGCGGGCCACGCGCTCGACGTCGGCCAGGTCGACGTCGCCGTCGTCATCGACGTCCGCCCGGGCGAACTCCCCCGCCTCGCAACCGGGCGGCGGTTCGGTCACGCCGGGGCCGGCCATGCAATAGACGAAGATGGAGAGATCGTCCGCGTCCACGTCGCAGTCCAAATCCAGCGCGCCCAACGAACGGCCGAAAGCGTCCACGCCGGCCGGCGCCGCCACCTCGGGGCACGAGTCGCAGGGCTCGCCCTTCCCGTCGCCGTCTGTGTCGTCCTGGACAATCGAGTGCAGGATGGGGCAGTTGTCGCACGCGTCGCCGAAGCTGTCTTCGTCGGTGTCGGTCTGACCGGGGTTCGATACGTCGTCGCAGTTGTCGCACGCATCGCCCAATCCGTCTGAGTCCGCGTCCGCCTGGTCGGGGTTGTAGCGCGCCGGGCAATTGTCCGAGCCGTCCAGATAGCCGTCGGCGTCTTCATCACCCGGCAGGGAAATCAGCGGCCAAACGCGCTGGGCGGCCTGATAGATCTGGGCAGGTCCCTCGGCGAGCGGCGCCTGCACCCAAGCGATGATCTTGATGTCTTCCTGCTGCGCCCAACTGGCGGCGTCGAACGTGAACTGGCATTCCGCCGTCTGAAACAGGCCGGGCGCGATGGCGAGGTCTGTCGTCGGGCCCGCCTGCTTGAACGTGTTCCGATGGTACGGCTTCTCCGGCGGCCAGTGGTCCAGCACCTGCACGACATAGACGCGCATCGTCTTGCCGACGCCGCCCGCCTCGACGCCGACCTCAGCGCATACGTCGTACGTCTGCCCCGAGACGTGCTCGACGGACAACTGGAGCGTCACGTCGGTCGGGATGGCCCGCTCGGGCAGAAAATGATTCGTCCGATAGAACGTGTACTGTTGATCGATGTCGTGCAGGGCACCCGTGATGATGTCGGTGCCGTTAAAGGCGGCGGTGGGCGTGTACTCCGCATGATAAAACGTCCACCTTCCGTCGCCCCACGGCGTCTCATAGCCGTCGAAGAACACGTGGCACTGCACCAGGACGAAGGAGTCAGGATAGACGTCGAGCAGCCGGCTCAGCGCTCCGCCGGCAATCGGGCAGGACCCGCACCAGATGTTCGTGAACTCCTCGCAGATCACGACTCGATCCGCGGCCGTGACCGACGACGTACATAAGACGGCGGTCGCCAGCGCGGCAGTCAAAACGACCGAGAACGATGCCCGCCTCGCCGCCTTGCTCGGGTTAGAGATCATCCCCAGCACCTCACTGTCGGGTCGGAAAAATCGCCTCGCGGGCGTCCCCCTTGCAGGTCTGATTCAGCTCGGCCCTTCGCTCCGCGCAGATGACACCACGACGCCATTATCGTTGAAAACAGCATCTCAAGTCAAGAAGTTGTAGTATTCTGAAAGGCTTCTACTCGCGCTCGACATCGCCACACGCGCCCTTTCTCCGACACGTCGCAGAGCCGGCGTGCGCCAGGCCGCTCGCGCAAGCGATCACCCAGAGTGATTTGCGCCAGACCGTGGCGTCGGGCCCCCGAGACCGACGCATGAGCCCAGGGAGCGCCGCCGGCGAACCTGCGTCGCCCGCAGGGGGGCGACGCTACCTGGAATCGCAAAGCGCTCGAGCCGCGACCCGAAAAAGAGCGCCCTCGCTGCGTTGGAACGGCCCAGACGCCCGGGCAGACGACGGGCGGCCCGGGCGACAATAAATGCGGACGCACGCGAACGCGCGTTCCTCGAACGATGCCTTCGCTCACCGCGTCCGTCGCAGATGATGAATCCGCTCCGCTTGCCGTCACGTTCACTCCCACCGCTCCAATCCGACGCGGGATAAAAACGAGCCCTGCCGGCGCGATTGGCGGGGGACGGCTGCCGCTCGGCACGGTTTGAACGCCTGGCACGTGCGGCCCGCGTTGTGCCCGTCTGCACCAGCGTATCGCCGGGATCTTGGAAGAGAGGACCGAAACAATGATCAAGCGAACGCTCTCAGCCGTCGCAGCCGTGATCCTGCTCGCACCGTGTGTCGCCTCCGCGGACACGATTCTGACCTTCTCGCCGAGCCGCGTCGATCTATGGGACCTGGACCATAGCTATGCGTATGGGTGGGGGATCGACGCGGTCCTGCCGCAGGGCGAGAGCGTCGTCGCCGCGACGCTGACGTTCGACAACATCCGCAACTGGGACAACAACCCCAACGTGCTGTACGTCGACTTGTTGGACGATTTCGCGGCGGGCGTTACCCGTGCGATGGACAATCGGGGCGGCGACTATTTCGCCGATGACGCCGGCGACCGCATCCCGCTCGTCACGTACCGGAACCTGCCGACCTCGCCGCAGGATTTAGTTTACGTCTTCACCGCCAAGCAGATCGACGTCCTCAACGATTACGTGGCGGACGGACGAATCGGCATCGGAATCGATCCGGACTGCCACTTCTACAACGATGGAATCGAACTCTGCCTCGTCACGCCGGAGCCCGGCACGGTCGCGCTGCTCGCCGCCGGCCTGCCGGTCGTGATTCGCCGACGTTTTGCACGCTGACCTTCCAAGCCAAAGACAGGAGGCGGGCGGCAGGCCGACGCACCCTCGGCCGCCGCCTTCTTTATTGGGCCGGTTCCCTTTCGCCTGCGGGACGCTTGCCATGACGAGCCCCGGACTTCAGTCCGGGCGGTGCCGCGAACCCGCGCGACGGCATCCCCTACAACGCCGGCTCCCGTTCGAAAGACCCGTTTCGCCGCGTCTTGCGAGTCGCCTTGCGAGTCGTGCGGTCCGCAGTCCGCTGCGCGGCGATGACGACGGGCAGTGCCATGACAACGTGGAAGAAGGCGCCCGGCGCCGCTCGAGCGGCCGTCTTCGGCAACGTCAACCGTCCAGAGCTTGACGCGAGTTCTCCTCGTGGCGGGATCGGCCGTCGGACGCCGCCACAGGGTTAGTTGGGACCCTGCATGTATTCGTGCAAGAAATGGATCGTCTTCTCTTGGCTTTCGATTTCGTGGGCGACGATGTCGCCGATCGAGAGCATCCCGGCCAATTGGTGTTGCTCGTCGACGACGGGCAGGTGGCGGATCCGTCGATGGGTCATCGCCGCCCGGCATTCGGCGACCGGCGAGTCCAAGGAGCAAACGCAGACTTGCGACGTCATCACGTCCCGGACCGGCGTCTGCGTCGGATCCTTGCGCGCCACCAGCACGCGCGTGAGCAAGTCCCGCTCGCTGAGGATGCCGACCATCCGATCGCCGTCCATGACCACGACGGCGCCGATGCGGCGTCCGTTCATCAGCAAGGCGGCATCATAAACGCTGGCATCGGCGTTGATCGCGGTGACGGCAGCCCCCTTGTTCTTGAGCAGGTCCCGAACTGTCTGCATCGGTCTCCCTTTCAGTTCCCCTTGGCGCGCAGGGATTATATCCACCCCGATCCGGGATCGCCGAGTTGCGGCGCACGGAGCGCATCTGGCATCAGGACCCGCACGGTCCTGCAACGGGTACAGCCGTCGCCGGACGTGTCCCATCGACCCGTCCTCGGGACGGGTAGGCCTGCGGCGCGTCGTTCACGGCGACGCGCAGGAGCCGGCCGTTTGGCAAGCAGCCGAATCGGCAGGCAGCGTGATGCCGGACGGCGGCCGCTCCGCGGGGTGCGTCTGCGGCCTCGGAACCACGTTGAAGTACTTCGCCTGCGGGTGATGCGCCACGATCGCCGTGGTCGACTGCTCCGGCTCGATCTGCAACTCTTCCGTAAGCGAGATGCCGATCCGCCCCGGCCGCAGCAGATGGAACAGCTTGATCTGGTCCTCCAGGTTCGGGCAGGCAGGGAACCCGAAGCTGTAGCGGCTGCCCTGATAGCCCTGCTGGAAGAGCTTCTTCTTGTCGCGCGCGTCGCGACCGGCGATGCCCAACTCCATGCGGATTTGCTTGTGCAGATATTCGGCCATCGCCTCGGCCACCTCGACGCTCAGGCCGTGCAAGTAGAGGTACTCGCGGTACAGGTCGCGCTTGAAGTAGTCCATCGCAACTTCCGACGCCCGGGGGCCCGCCGTGACGATGAAGAGCGAGGCAACGTCGATCTCGCCGCTTTCCATCGGTCGCCAAAAATCCGAGAGGCACCAGAACGGCGGTCGGTCCTGTCGCGGGAACGTGAACCGAAGCAACTCGTCGCGCGAGGCCGGCTCGCCGGGTTCCGACGGGCGATAGATGATCAGGTCGTCGCCCTCGCTGTTGCACGGCCAATAGCCATAGGCGGCCTGCGGCTGGAGGATCTTCTCCGAGCGGCATCGCGCAAGCAGCTCGTTGAGGATCGGGCGGACCTCGCTCCGGACGAACTCGTCGTAGACCTTCTGGCTGCGACCCTGCTTCTTGAACTGCCATTGCACCTGGAAGAGCATCACCTCGTTGACGTAGCCCAGCACGGCATTCAGATCGAGCCGCTCGATCACGCGAGCGCCCCAGAAGGGCGGCGTCGGGATCGGAGCGTCCGTCGCCACGTCGCTTCGCTCGGGGATCGCCATAGCGCCGCCCGTTGTGATGGGCGTCGCGCGAGCCTTTCGAGCCGCGGTCGATACGACCTGGCGCGGTACCCCGACGATGGAGACGCCCTCGCGAATCCGCTCCATCAAGGCCAAGCCCTCGAACGCGTCCTTGGCGTAGGCGACCTCGCCCTCGTAGGACGCCCGCAATTCGTGCTCGACGAAGCCGCGCGTCAAGGCGGCGCCGCCGAGGATCACGCGGGGCTTCAGGCCTCGTTCGTTGAGGACCAGCAGGTCGTCGCGCATGACCAGCGTCGACTTGACCAACAGGCCGGACAGCCCGATCGCGTCGGCTCCGTGTTTCTGGTAGGCCTCGATGACCGAGTTGATCGGCTGCTTGATGCCCAGGTTGTGCACCGTGTAGCCGTTGTTGGTCAGGAGAATGTCGACCAGGTTCTTGCCGATATCGTGAACGTCGCCGCGGACGGTTGCGAGGACGATCGTACCCTTGCTCTGGCCCTCGATGCGCTCCATGTGCGGCTCGAGGTACGCCACGGCGGCCTTCATCGTCTCGGCCGACGAGAGCACGAACGGAAGCTGCATCTTGCCGGCGCCGAACAGGTCGCCGACCACCTTCATGCCGTCCAACAAGAAGTCGTTGATGATGTCGAGGGCCTCGTAGCGTTGCAGCGCCACGTCGAGGTCGTCCTCGATGCCGACGCGGTTGCCGTCGATGATTCGCCGCTTGAGCCGCTCCTCGATCGGCAACTCGGATATCTTCTGCGCGTCGCCGTTGCCGTTGCCGTTGGTCGCTTCTTCCGCGAACAGGGCGATGAAGGCGTGCAAGGGATCGAAACCGTCCCGTCGTCGGTCGTAGATCAGGTCCAGGGCGGCGTTCCATCGAGCCTCGCTGATGCGGCTCTGCGGCAGAATCTTGCTCGCGTGGACGATGGCGGCCGTCAGGCCCCGTTTCATCGCCTCACGCAGGAAGACCGAGTTGAGCACGGTTCGTGCGGTCTCCTTCAAGCCGAAGCTGACGTTGGAGACGCCGAGGATGCTGCCGCACCGCGGGAACGCCTTCATCACCGCCTCGATGCCGTCGAGCGTCTCCAGCGCCAGGCGTCGGTCGGCGTCGCTGCCCGTCGTGATCGGAAACGTCAGGCAGTCGAACAGGATGTCCTCTTCAGCGATGCCGTACTGGCGCGTCAGCAGACCGTGCAGTCGCCGGGCGATCTCGATCTTCCTCGCCGCCGTTTTGGCCATCGCCTCGCGGGGGTCTTCGTCGATCGTCAGGGCGACGACGGCCGCGCCGTACTTCCTCAACAGGGGGCAGACGCGGCGGAGCTTCTCCTCGCCGTCCTCCAGGTTCACGGAGTTGACGATGCACCGCCCGCCGACGCGCTTCAGGCCGGCCTCGATCACGTCCGCCTCGGTCGAGTCCAGCATCAACGGGGCCGTCACGTCCTGAACGTATCGGGCGACCACGGCGTCCATGTCCGGCGCCCCCTTGCGGCCGACGCAATCCACGCAGACGTCCAGGACGTGCGAGCCGTCCTTGACCTGTTCGCGCCCGACCTCCACCACGCCGTCGAGGTCGCCTTCCAGCAGCAGCCGTTTGAACTTGCGACTGCCGTTCGTGTTGCTCCGTTCGCCGACGATCAGGAAGCTGCGATCCTGTTTGAGCGTGACGGCCTGATACAGACTGCTGACGCTCGCCTGGTGCTGCGGCGTTCGGGCCGTCGGGGCGATCCCTCGGACGGCCTGGACGACGGCGTCAAGATGGGCCGGCGTCGTGCCGCAGCAGCCGCCGACGAGGTTCACGCCGTCGACCACGATGAACTCCTTCAGCCAGCGAGCCAGTTCGTTCGGCGTCAGGGCGTACTGCGTCTTGCCGTCGACGACCTGCGGCAAGCCGGCGTTGGGCACAACGCTGATGAACCGTGAGCTGTAGCGCGAGAGGAACCGAACGTGCTCGGACATCTCGGCCGGTCCCGTCGCGCAGTTGAGACCGACGACCTGCACCTGGGGATACGCCTCGATGGCCGTCAGGGCGGCCCCCAACTCCGTGCCCAGCAGCATCGTGCCCGTGACCTCCATCGTGAACTGCACGATGATCGGCACGTCTCGGGATCGCTGTTGCATCGCGAGCGTTGCCCCGCAGACCGCCGCCTTCGTCTGAAGCACGTCCTGGCACGTCTCGATGATGAAGGCGTCGACGCCGCCGTCGAGCAGGCCGCGCGCCTGCTCCGCGTAGCTGTCCTCCAACACGTCGAACGTCGTATGCCCGAGCGACGGCAGTTTCGTGCCCGGTCCGATCGAGCCGAGGACAAACCGCGGCTGCGCGGGCGTCGAGAACCGATCCGCGCACCGGCGCGCCAGCTCCGCCGCCGCCTTGTTCAAGGCGTGCGTTCGGTCCGCGCGACCGAACTCGCCCAGCACGATCTTGTTGGCGCCGAACGTGTTCGTCTCGATGCAATCGACGCCGACCGCCAGAAACGATTCGTGGATCCCGGCGATGACGTCCGGGCGCGTCTCGATCAGGACGTCGGGGCAGTTCTCGCAGCCGCAGTAGTCCTTCTCGATTGACAGATCGTGGGCGTAGACGTTGGTGCCCATCGCCCCGTCCAGGACGAGGACGCGATCTTTCAGATTATCCAGCAGACGACTCTTCACGTTCGGCCCTCACAACAGCCGGCTTCGAGGACGCGGTTCTCGGAACCTGATCGCAGCGCGATGCCCCGTCTCGTATTCGGCGATCCGGGGCGGCGCGTGCAGGCACAAGATGCCGCGCCCGAATTCGGGATGGTTTGTCGACAGATCAATCTGCACAACACGTCGTTCGTTCACGAAGCACCTTATCAACGCGGCAAAAGGGGGCGTGCGCATCGCGGGCCGTCGTTCTCGGAAACGCCGGCCACGTTCGGCTTTCGGACCGGAGCCTGTCCCCTGTTGCTTCAGGGCGACCGCTTATCAGAACACGGTGAAGCGATGCACGAGAAAGCCGTCGGCGCTTCCCTGCGCGGACGCGAAGCATCCTGAATAGGCCAGGCAGACGCGGCAAGTGGGGACAAAAAAAACCTCTTCCGGCTTTCAGAAGAGGCGGTTGACGTGCTTCTTAAGCAACCGGTTATCTGTCCCACAGACCGGGCAGGAATTAGCACCTTAGCCGTCATACCTCAGCGGCCAGGTTGCTGTAGCTTCGCAGGGCCTGTTCCCTCGGCTACTCTGGATAAGCGGGCACCCAAAATTCCAAAGACCTATCTATTCATCGGTTTTATAGCCCGTCGAAGTCGAGCTGTCAAGCGAGACGAAGCCCGATGTCCAGCGAGAGCGTCGCTTGAGCGGCGGCGCGGCGATCGGGCTTGCTGCCGAGCTTGCTGTGGGGCGTCCGCGTAAATCGGCGTGTTCCGGTCACGCGTGCCGGCGCGTGCGATCGAATCGACGCTGGTATCGAGCGTCCGCGCATGCCCGATCGAGACGCGGGCCGAACGAGCGGCAAACGCCGATCAAGCTTGGCTCCGGCATGGTCGAAGATAAGAGCGGCACGGTCTGCTCCGCCGGTCGGACAGCGGGCGGAGGCTCGCCCGGAGATTCCTCTGAACGGCGCATCAGGGTTGCCGTGTGGCGAAGCCGCGGCTCGGGTAGAGTCGGCTCCTCGCGACGAGCGCCGGACGCCGGAGGATCGTTGCTCCGCGGGGAGCGACTGGGTCGTCGCAGGATCGGGCGGTCTCGGCAGGATTCGCGAGCGTGCAAGACAACACTCCAGACCAAGCCACTCAACTCGGCGTCGTCCTGAACGAGCTTGACGAGTTCGCGGCGGCGTGGAATGCCAATCTGCGAGGCCAAGGAGCTTGGCAATGCCGGCGGCATCGACATCGCCGCGCTCTCCGAACGCCTTGTGAGGTCTGGTTCTACGAATACGGCGGCATGTCGATCCGCCGTCTCTCCGCGCTGACGCGCAACATCTCCGAACAAGGCCTTGGGTTGATCGTCCGCTGCGTCGTTCTCCAGGGCACGCCGATCGAAGTCCGCATCGACGCGCCGGGCCGCCCTCCGGTGCATCTGGCGGGAATCGTCGCGCATTGCCGCTACACGGCGCAGAGCTACCACGAAGTCGGCATCGCGCTGAGGGCGTACCAAAGTGAGCCCATCTTCTGTGAAGACCCGATGAAGGCGGCCTCCTCGATTGCGTGGATTCAAAAAGCGTTGCGGGGCGTGGTCCGCGCCGGTCGGGCCAGCGTCTTCTGACGGACGGCGCGTTCGACGGCCGACCCGGAGGTCGGCCACCACCTGTGCGCCCCCGAATTGCGCACGGCGGTTCAGGCGGTCTGATCGTCCTCTGCGGGGAGGCTCTTCTTGATGACGGCGGGATCCCGGGCCGCGGAGAGGGCGGTATCGTAGGTAATCTCGCCGCGGTGATACAACTCGAGCAAGGCATGATCCATCGTCATCATGCCGTACTTGCGGCCGGCCTGCAGTTCGGTGTACAGCTTGTGGACCGTGTTGTCGCGGATGTTGTGGCGGACGGCGTTCGTCCCGATGAGCACCTCGCAGCAGAGCGTCCGCTGATTGCCCTGCGCGTCCGGCAGGAGCTGTTGCGCGATGACGCCCTGGATCGTATTCGCGAGCATGAGGCGGACCTCGATCTGCTGGCCCTCCGGGAAGGCTGAGACGACTCGCTGGATCGACTGTACGG
>CAZERK010000023.1:0-15705 GCA_964514515.1 uncultured Planctomycetaceae bacterium | reverse complement strand
CCCCTGTGGCCGACGCCTGCTGCCGACGGCGGTCCGTTCTGTCATGCGCCGGCCGTTCCTGCGCGCCGGGAACGCTACAAACAATCGTGAATCGGTATGGTGCACAATCCGGGCCGCCGCTCGCCTCGACGTTAACTTCAAGAGGCCCTTTGCCTCTCGTACGCGTCTTGTCGCGCGATTCTAGTCGAGCTTCGCACACGGCGCAAAGGGCCAGTCGCTGCGACTTGGACAAACGTCCTCGCGGCCTACAGAAACGACCGGAAACCCCATAGCGCGATGCTGACGGCTTGGAGAACCACGGCAAGCAGATAGTCGAGGATCAGGATGGCCATGAACGAGGCGACGAAGGCTTCCGTGCAGGCCCGGCCGACGCCTTCCGCGCCCGCTCTGCAATGAAAGCCTTTGAAGCAACTGATGAGGCCCAGCGTCGCCCCGAAGAAGAAGCTCTTGAGCAGTCCGCTGAAGAGGTCGAAGCTGTCCACGGCCTGCCGCGTGTAGTCCCAGAAGGGGCCGGCGTCCACGCCGTTCTGAACGACGGACACGAACCAGCCGCCAAAACAGCCGGTCATGATCGCATAGAGCGTCAGGAACGGCGTCAGGACAAAGCAGGCCAGCACGCGCGGCACGACCAGATAGCGAATCGGATCCACGCCCATGCTTCGCAACGCGTCGATCTGCTCGGTCACGTTCATCGTGCCGAGCTCGGCCGTGAGCGCCCCGCCGATCCGGCCTGCGAGCATGATCCCGGCCAGGACCGGGCCCAACTCCCGAACCACGGAGAGGTTCACGACGGCCCCGAGCCGTTCCTCCATGCCGACGGCCCGAAACTGCTCGATGGCCTGCACGGCGATGACCATGCCGACGAAGGCGCCGGTGATGAGGATGACAGGCAGCGACCGGAAGCCGACCTCGTAGAACTGCGGCGTCAGGAGCCGCCAGTTCCGGCGGTTGGAGGCGCCGAGGAGGGTCCAGGCCGCCGTGCGCCAGGCGAATACCCAGAAGGCGCCGAACCCGTCGACGCCGCCGCGGACGCGCATCCCCGTCCTGAACACGAATCCTCCAGCAGCCGCAGACACGACGAACCTCCGCTAACAACCCGTGGTGAAAGTCCCGCGAGGCCATCGTCGACCGCATTCTTGGTCAGGCCAATGCGGTTGAAGCGGGGCAGCTCCGACTTTTGCCACGGGCGGCTAACCCAGGCACGACCCGCCGCGCTCTACCTAACAACGCACCTGGAGCTTGTCAATTTCGCGATGACGGACTAATGCTGTTCTGAAGGCAAGGGCAAGGTCGCGGACCGAGCGAGACGCGATCTCGCGAGCGAGAAAGCCCGGCAACGCCTTGGCCCGTCGCAGCCGAAGCCAACCGGCTGGGGCGAGGCATGGCTACTTGCGGCGTCGTGGTACGCAGCCGCCAGACCCAAGCTGAGCTGAAACCTTGCGAAAAGGGCGCGAGGCTACAGCATCGACGCCAGACGGCGGGCCAGGTCGCAGACGCGGTTGCTGAAGCCCCATTCGTTGTCGTACCAGCTCACGAGCTTGAGCATCTTGCCCTTGGCCATCGTCCGCGACGCGTCGAAGATGCTGCTGTACGGATTGCCGATGATGTCGGTACTGACCAGCGGCTCCTCGCTGTAATACAGGACGCCCTTGAACGCTCCCTTGTCGGCGACCTTCTTGAAGGTCGCGTTGACGTCCTCGACCTTGACCTCCCGGTCCAGGGCGACGGTCAGGTCCACGACGCTGCCGTCGATCACCGGCACGCGGAAGGCAAACCCGTCCAGCTTGATGTTGGGGCTGGGCACGACCAAACCGATCGCCTTGGCGGCCCCGGTCGTCGACGGGATGATGTTCGCCGCCGCCGCCCGGGCGCGCAGCAGGTCCTCGCCGTGAACCTGGTCCAGCACGCGCTGGTCGTTCGTGTAGGCGTGGATCGTCGTCATCATGCCTTCGATCTTCGTGCCGAAAACGTCGGGATGGTCGACCAGGACCTTGACCAACGGGGCCAGGCAGTTCGTCGTGCAGCTTCCGTTGCTGACGAAGGTGTGCGAGGACTTGAGGGCTTCGTCGTTCACGCCGATGACGACCGTGGCGTCAATCGTGTCCTTGGCCGGCGCGGACAGGATGACCTTCTTCGCCCCCGCCTTGATATGAGCGCCGTAGCCCGGCGAGCCGTCGTCGCCGCGCTTCGTGAACTTGCCCGTCGATTCCATGACGACGGTCGCGCCGAGCTGGCCCCACGGCAGCTTGGTCGGGTCCTTTTCGGTCAGCACGCGAATCCGATCTCCGTTCACGACGAGGCTCGTCTCGTCGTACTCGACCGTTCCCTGGAACCGGCCCTGGGCGCTGTCGTATTTGAAGAGGTGGGCATGCACCTTGGGCGACGAGCCCACGTCGTTGATGGCGACGATATCGAATTCGCCTTTGCGTTGAAGCATGGCCCGCGCCACCAGCCTGCCGATTCGCCCGAATCCGTTGATGCCAATCTTGACTGCCGCCATCGTCTGATCTCCTTAACAAATCTCCTGATTCGTCGGGCAGCGCCGCTGCCGGGCACGACTTGTCCCGACCGACGAGCCCGCTCAAGCGAGGCGTTTCGCGGTTGAGTGCGCTTCTGGCGCCAGCGGTACCCCGGCGCGCCCGGCGGCCTCGGCGGCACGCAGACGCGAAACGTGCTTGGCCAAGGCAGGATAGGCAACAGGACCGATAACGTCAAGCAGGGGTAGCGGTGCAGGCGAATCTCGCCAAGACGGTTGCGCTCAGGGCGCGTTTTCCTGCCAGGCTCGCGCGATCGCCTCGTCCCGTGCGTCGGATCAGACGGGAATCTCGACGGGATAGATGGGCGGTTCGCCGTGCAGCACGCGAACGACGTCCTCGGCGACGCAGGAGCGCCCCGCCGCAGCGTCGAGCGTGATGCCCGCCACGTGCGGCGTCAGGATGCAGTTCGGCGCTCTGCGGATCGGATGGTGGGCGGGCAACGGCTCGATCTCGAATACGTCCAGCGCGGCCCCGGCGATGACCCTGTCTCGAAGCGCCAAGGCCAGCGCTGTCGTGTCGATGACCGCGCCCCGGCAGGCGTTGACGACCAGCGCGGACCGCTTCATCTTCGACAGCCGTTCCGCGTTGAGGAAGCCCTTGGTCTGCTCGCTGAATGCAAGGTGAACGGACAGAACGTCGGCCTCCGTGAGCAGCGGCTCGAGATCCACGGCCTGACCGACGGAATCCGGCAGCGGGGCGCCCGACGGATCGTAAGAGAGAATGCGCATCTCGAAGGCCGACTGGCACATCTTGGCGAGGCATTCGCCGACCGGATCGATACCCAACAGACCGAGCGTCTGCGTGCGAAGCTCCCGTGTCACGGGCTGGCGCAGGCTCTCGAAGTTGCCCTCGCGCAATTGCCGGTTGAGAAACGGAATCCGCCGGTGCAGCGTGAGGATCATCCCCAGGAGGAACTCCGCAGCCGAAGATACGGCGGCGTACGGGGCGTAGACGACTTGAATGTTGCGCCGCTGAGCAGCCCTCAGATCGATATGATCGATGGTCGTACTGGCCCGACCGATGACCTTCAGGCCCGGCGCCGCGTTGATGATCCTCGCGGTGACGTGAGCCTTCGACCGCACCAGCAGCGCATCCGCCTGGGACACGGCATCGAGGAGCGTCTGGGGCGCGGAGTCTTCCAAGACGCGAACCGTTCCGACTTCCTCAAGTCGAGCGATGGCGCCGCGATCCAGGGGTTCCGCGACGACAATGTTGAAGGCTTGTTTGCCGGTCATCCTTGGAGACTCCCGCAGACGTTTCGGAAGGGGCCGGCTCTGTCGAATCCGGAATCTGCTGAGTAGAACCGCACAGCGTCTCGTTGAAGCAGGACAGTCGAAAACGGCGATGCCGCATCAGAAACACGCCGCTGGAAACGAGTTTTCAACGATTCCTTCCGTGCTTCTACCTTGCCGCATAGACGTCAAGAGTTGCCCGCACCGTCGAACGATGCCGACGGCGCTCGGGTCATGGCTCAGACAGAGATCACCCGAAACGACCGAAGGCCCGCCGATGGCCGGTGCGACGCTCCTGGACCGAGACGACCAACACTCTTGAACCGGGCGACCTCTTTCGACCGCGCAGACTCCAGGGTCATCGGTGGCGTTTGCGACGACCGGTCTTTATAATATCGTCCTCATTCGTAGTCGCAACGGTCTTGTTGCAGAAAAGGTGATCCCAAGGACCCGAGGAAGCAGACCATGGACAGGTGTTGGCGTCGTTTGACGGCCGGAACGATCACGATCCTATTGGCGCTGAGCGTGAGCGCGTCGACCCAGGCACAAGACAAGTCTCCTAGACCCGCCCAAAGGGATGCGACCCCGGCGCGCGTCGGTGCGACCGAACGATCGCTCCCGGCGGACGCCCAATCGGCGGCCCGGCGTGCCGAGCAACCGGCACCTTCGCCGGAGAAGCCCGACGAAACCAAACAGACGACGACGGGTTCGCCCGCAACGCCGCGGACTGGCACATCTTCGCCAACGCCCGCGCCGCCGCAGACAGATGCGCCTCCGCCGAACGCGGCTGCTTCGCAAAGCGGCGCGCCCTCGCGGACCGCCTCGACGCCCCATGCCGCCGCGCCGTCCACAGAAACGGCCGCCGTCCGTACTGCCGCGGCGGCGGCAACGCACGCGCCAGGGCGGCTGGTCCCACGGCCATCGGCCGCTGTCATCCAGGAACCTTCGCAGGGACGGCCGATTTTCCGCATGCCGGGCGAGACGTTCTACTTTGTGATGCGCCTGGCGCCGAGCGTCAGCGGTGATGTATGGGTGTCCCTGCGGCACGCTCTCGAGCCGACCATCACGCAACCGCTGAAGCCCGCGACGCCCCCGTCGTACATGAACGACGAATACTGCTCGATGGTCTTCATGATCCCGCCGGACACCGCGCCGGGCCTGTACGATCTCGAGCTGCGAAGCGGCGCCGGCACGTATGACTCCCGGCGGTGCATCAAGATCGTCGACGGCTTCAAGACGAAGTTCCGCTTCGTCCACCTGTCGAACATGAACGTGGGCGACCTCACGGCCCCCGAGTTCGACGACATGCTGCCCAACGAGGTCAACCTCCTGGCCCCCGAGTTCATCATCGCCACGGGCGACTTCACGCAATGGTCGCGTGCCCGGGACGATGCCGCGAGTTGGCTTCGCGTGCTGCAGTTCTTCGAGAAGTTCAACGCGCCGGTGTTTATGCTCTGCGGTGTACACGATCACGAGGCGAGCTTCACGCAATTCGTGGCCAGTAAGCCGATCGGCACGATCGACTACGGCACCTATCACGGCCTGCTGCTGCTCGACCATCCCGGCAATCCAATCGACCAGGACCTTAGCCAGTTGCGCTGGATCGAAGCGGACCTGAAGAAGAACGCCAACAAGCAGTTCAACTTCATCGCCTCCAATAGCGACGAACTCGCCCTGCTGGACATCTGGCGAGAGCGCGGCGACCTGGGCGAGTTTGTCAAGGCCCACAAGATCAAGATGTTCATCGTGGGCGGCTGGACGTACTGGGACTACAAAGAGTTCGCCGACAAGCTCGCGGGCCTGGGCGGCTTCAACTACATCCGCACGCACGAGTCCAGCACGTGCCTGCGCGATCGGGCGACCGGCGTCAGCCATTATCGCGTGATCGAGGTAGACGGCGACCGTGTCGCCTACGTGTACAACGACGACACGGCTGCGGAGAAGCTCCAATACTCCGTCCCGACGGGCCGGCTCCGAGTCTTCTACGAGACCGCCAACGACGGCTCGGCACGGGAGATCACCGCCGTCGTGCAGAACGCGCTCAACCAGGCTTTCGACAACGCCCACGTCTGGCTCCGCGTGGCGAAGGAGTCCGGCGCAACGAAGCCGACCGTCGCTCCAGGACGGCTCGCGCAGGTATTGGATGCCGGCGCCTACTGGGCGTGCGACGTCGTCGTCGATCTTCCGGACAAGGGCGCCGTGAAGGTCATGGCTGCCGCCCAGCCTGACGAGTTGCCGTCGCCCCTGCCCATCGCGGTGCAGTTGGAAGGCCCGCGCGACTTGACGTTCTCGCCTGAGCGGACCGACTTTGGATTGGAATACTTCAGCAGCGACGCAGGCCTGACCTTGAAGTTGACCAACAACGGGAAGACGTTGCAGACCTGCTATCCCGTCGTCCAGGTGAACGGCACGCTGCTGCACCCGGACCCCTCCCAATGCCCGCGCCTCCCGCTGGTCGTCGAGCCGGGCGAGAGCGTGACCGTCCCGCTCGTGTTGAACCTCCGCCGCGTCAGTCCAGGCGGACACGCGATGCAGGTTTACTTCCTCGAAGATCCGCTCAGCCGCCTGCACACCTTCGACGTGAACTTGCAGCGGCAAGAACTGGCGTCCGGCGATCCTACGGCCGCCCCGTGACCGAGCGGGCGCCTTCGCTTTGTTTCGCCCCTCGCCCCGCCTGTCGCCGCCGAACGTGAGACGCCATGACGCTGCGCCCGTGGGACATCCATCAGACGGCCCGGCCTGGCTGGCGACGACGCTTCTGGCCGTTCCTCCGTAGCCGACGGCTCGCCCTGATCGGCATCGGCGCCGTCGCCGTTGTCGCCGCAGCATGGATCAGTTGGCCGAGCAACTTGCCGGACCAAGGTTCGCAAGGGCGACCGCCGAATCTCGCGGCCAGCCCGTCGGCTGCTCTGACGCAAAGCCTGGACGATGAAGCCGAGCCGTTCGCCGAGCTGTTGGTGAGCATGATCCATCAACAGGGCTGGCTGAGCGTGACCGTTCACGTCGCGTTGGCGGATTCCCGTCACGGCGGCGTCCCGAAGAAGTTCGGCCGGCCGGACGATTGCGAGACGAATCTCTATTGGGGGGCGCTCTACGGCGTAGATACGCACCTGGCCAACGCGGCCGCGTGGCACCGCATCTATTCAGACGATGGCGACGGCATCGACGTCATCCGGCGCAGCGTGTTTCGGCGTCACGTGGAACCGTCCGAAGTCTGGCGCGACCGCGGCGTGACCGAGGGCTTCGACGTCTACGTCCTCGCAAACGCCTGGCGCGGCAGCCGCATCGCCGCTGCGATGGAGCAGCCCTTTCGCGACGCGCTCTCGGCCGACCCGCCCATCCTGATCACCGTCGACGACCGCGAGGTCGCGTTCGGCTCGGGCAGCGTGCTGACGGGCTACCTGGGACGAAACGGGATGCTGGAAACGTTTTGGGATCCGTGCGCGGGCTTGCCGGTCCGGTACGTCGGGCGTCAGGTCGGCGTGTTCTACATCTGTCCGCGCAGCGCCCCGCTTCTGCACGCCCCGGTCGTCGAGCACGGCCTCTATCCCGTGCTGTTTGCGCGGGAGCCGATTGTCCCCGAGGCGTACCTGCTGGACGGGATGCTCCAGGCGCTCATCGCCGGGGACCTGGACGACGGCTTCACAATCGCCGCGGCGGCGCAGTACGCGCGCTATCAGAAAGGCCTATCGCAGGAACGAGCGGCCGCGATACTGTTTCGCTAGAGCGTTCCTTGCTCGCTCGTGGCGTTCGCGGCGCGCCGAGACGGCCGACGCACAGGACGAAGGCACAGCCTTGGCGAAGCCGTGTCGTCCAAGGGGGGGCGGACGCTACATCCAGATCAAGAACGCTCTACGCAGGCACGGCGACGGCCGAGAGCGGGTCCTCGATGCCGTCGGCGGGCGGGCGGCCGGCCAGCACGTTGTCGTACAAACGGGCGTAGCCGTCCAGAAACGCCCGGCTGCTGAAGGCCCTGTATGCCTGAGCGCGGCACGCGTCGCTCAGGCGCGCTTGCAGCGGCGCATCCTCGATCAGGTGCAGGAGCCGGGCCGCGAGCCGTCGCGGCTCGTCCGGCTTGTAGAGCAGCGCCGTCTGCCGGTCCGCCACGAGTTCGGCGACGGACCGGACGGCCGCGGCGACGATCGGTAGGCCCGCCCCCATCGCGATGGCCAGCGGCGCCGTGCAGATGTTGCCCTCGGCGGGGGCGACGAAGACATCCGCGCAGGCGACGAGTTGCGGCCACGACAAGGCCGCGTCGGGTACGGTCAATAGGCCCGCAATGCGCGTCTCTCGGGCGAATCGCTCCATCCGCCGACCGATCGCCGATTCGTAAGGCATGATGACTCGCAGGCCGCGGAAGACCTGCTTGAGGACGGCGGCCGCCCAAATTCCGTAGTACTGCCCCCCCTGCTCCGTCGGCGGACCGTGCAGGAGCAGGACCGGCTTGGCGTCTCCGACCAACGTCGCTCGTAGCTCCGTCTGCCGAGCGCGATTGATCGCCGCAAAGTCGACCGGTCCGCGGATCACGACCGCCAACTCCGGCGCGATCCCGGCCGAGACCAGGGCGCTCCGGGCCGACTGGCTGTCCACGACGACCGGGGCGTCCGTCGGAAAGGCACGAATCCAACGGGCCGAATCGCCGACGGCCTCCGGGTCGGGCAAGTTCAGAACGAGCGACAGCTCCGGCAGACGCGAGGCGCAGGCCGCCGCCGCCTCGATCCCCCAAGCGTGCAGAAGTCGGGCATCGCGACGCTTCGCCGCAGCGACCAGGCGCGGCGACCAGTTCAGCCCCCCCCACAACCTCCGCTCCGCACGATGCACCTCGCACGGCAGATGCCGCTGCGCCCGTGCGACGGCGTGACCGTCCACGCTGACCACCGCGTGCTGGAAACGCGAGGCCTCGCCGCGGCTCAGCAACAGGCCGAGCAACTGCAATTGCGTCTCGCTCGTCGATCGATCGATGACGTGCAGGATAACGGTCAATCGTCCAGCTCTCGATGTTCGTAGAACAGCTTGGCCATGCGCTGGCCCATCTTGATCGCCAGCTCCTTGGCCACGTCGCCGGCCGTCTGATCTCCGCCCGCGGCAACGGGACTGGTCTCGACCGACAGCCGCTTGCCCGACGGGTCGCGCGGCCAGAGGCGGACGTCCCGTACCGGCTCGGTCGACAGCACCTTGACGCGCGTGACGAACTCGCCCTTGAAGAGCGGAGCGCCCGCTTCCGCCTCGAGCGTGAAGCGCTCCGCCTGAGCGTGCAGCACCTGCCCCGCTCCCAGTTTCTCGCCGATCTGTCGAATGCTAAGGCGATCGAAATCCTTCTCCGTCCGACGGAGGCGCTCGACGTCCTCCAACGGGATGACCCGACGGTTCACGTCGAACTCCAGAAAGTTCTCCGAGATCGTCGCGTGCAACTCCCGCAATGCGCCGGGCTCGGTCACGACGCCGTTGGGGTCCTCGATCAGGACGAGCAACGGCCCCTTGGTCAACTCAAACTCGGGATCAACCGTGTCGCCGCCGGTGATGTTCGCCCAGGCCGCCGCCATCTGCTGACAGCCGGCGATCGACATCAGCAAGCCTGCCAGCATCACGCCGGTCATCAAGACGGCCATCCAGGACCGTCGGTCGACCATCGCTCGCGAACACCTCGCGCCGCCGCCATCCGCCACGCTCGTCGCGCCTGGAGCCGTGCCAGCATCGCGGCGCCAACCGTTCAGGCCCAGGCAACGCCCCGTATTCCCGGGGAACCGGTTCGCAACTGCCTCGTCGCGGCATGGTGCCGCTTGAAGTCTGCGGCCCTTCCGCGCAGGTCCGGGGCTTCTGCCGGTAACCGCCTGCGCCCCCTGAGCAGGTCCGGCGCTATTCCTCACAAGTCGGAGACTCGCCGATGACCGTTCGGGCGTCGTCGGGACTTCGAGGAAGCTCCTAACGATCGGAAGGTCCGCGGAGCGATTCTTCGTGGTCATAGAACTTCCTCGCAGTAAGTTGGGCAAAATGCTCGACGGTCTCGTGCAGCAGGTCACCGTCGTCCATGTCGGCGACGCCGTGGGCGGACTTCGGCGGATACGTAGCCAAGACTTCCGTCTCGTACAGCGACTCACGAACGGCGTCCGGCCGCCCGTCGTACAGGTTCAGCGTGGCTCGGATGCGGCCTCGGCGCAACTCATGCGTGTCGCTTGCCCGCGTCGTGTAGTCGAGCAGGTCGATGCGCATGATGAGGTCCGACTTCAGCCGCTTGCCGATCGCCTTGGGCGACATAACTTCCCAGTCCAGGCCGGATCGCTCCTGCAGTTCCGCCACCTTCTCCGGCTCAATCACGTCCGCGTGGGGCAGATTCTTGCGCAAGTAGAACGCGACGGCCTTGCCGATCCGCTCTCGAACTCGGGGGTCCTCGTCGAGGACGGACTGATCGGCCCAGACGACGACCGCCACGCGCTGCGAGTCGATCCTGCTGTACTCCGCCTTGACGGTCTTGGTCTCCTCCGGCGTCAGGAAGTACGCCAACGGGCAGCCGCAGACCGACAAGAAAAGGAGCGACAGACCGAACAAAGCTGCCGCAGGGCGCGCCGGCCGACGGACAAGAGCCGTCAGGCCGCCGGCTTCTCGACTGCGAAAGACCTCGCCGCCGTCCGTACCTTGGCCGCCCGAAGCTGTCGCGCGGCGTGCGCGTCGCCGGTCGAAGGGCGATCCGCCGCGCGCACGCCGGCCGGCGCGGACGCTTGCACGATGAGTCGAGTCTCGATCCGTCATCACGTCGTTCTCCAGAGAATCGCCAACGGTCTCCGCGTCCGCACAAGTTGCTGCGCTGTGGCCCGTTCGCGCCGCCTGCTCAAGGAGAGCATTTCAAAGGCAGCGATCCGGTCGCGAGCCCAAACGCAATCTTGAATCCCCATCCGCCGAGAATCAACAAACCCAAGCCGATCGTCAACTGCGCTAGGCTGAACCGGTCCCGGTTCAACGGAATCATCATACCGCTGACGGCGACGTAGGCCGCATAGACAAACAGGACGACCGTCCCGAGGCACAAGACCATGCCTGCCGGCTGAGCCAGGAACGCGGCCAGGAATCGGCCGTGCATCACGAGCGAGAAGGCCGTCGTCATCCCGCACGTTGGGCAAGGCAGGCCCGTCGTGAGGGTGAAGCTGCACGGATAGGGATAGAACGGCAGTTGCTCGTGCGTCCCGAATCCTCGCGAATCGGGATGCAGGTAGATCGCCAGTCCCAGGACCGCGCCGCACAACAGCGCGACGCAACCCCACGCGAGCCGGCCGTCAATGCGAAGGCGGTATCGCGGCCCCCAGAAGGGCTTTCGGACGATCTCTTCCTTTGGACGGTCCATCGGTTGGTAAAGGCATGGTCATCGCAGACCGTACGACGATTCAAGCCGGCGCGCGGCGACCTCCTCGACAGCCGCCTCCTCTGCAGTAACCGCGTCAACACCGCGTCTCGCTAGCGCACGGCACCGGGTTCACAGAACCCGGCTCTGAACTCCGTGAGCCTTGGCTTGGATGCGCGCGGGCTCGGCGGCGCCGGGTTGCGGACTTCCAACAGGCCCTCGCGCCAGCCGCCGCTACTTGCCCCAGAGCTTGGCCAACTCAAAGAGCGTCTTCACGGCGTTTTCCATCTGATCCAGGCAGGCGAACTCGAGCGGCGAATGGAAGTTGTGCATGCCGACCGACAGGTTCGGCGTGGGCAGACCCATCTCGCTGAGACGAGACCCGTCCGTGCCGCCTCGAATCGACTGGAACTTCGGCTCCAGGCCGATCCGCTTGACAGCCTCGGCGGCCAGCGCGACGGCCCGCGGCTCCTTGGCCAGATGCTCGATCATGTTGCGGTATTGCTTCGTGACCTTGACGTCGATCTTCGCCGCGGGATGTTCGGCCATGATCGTCGCGGCGACGTCCTTGAGGATCTTGGCCTCGTCCTTCAGCTCCGCCGTGACGAAGCTCCGCAGCAGAATCTTGATCTTCACCTCCGGCACGCCGCCTTCCATGACGTACGGGTGCAGGAAGCCTTCGCGCTTCTCCGTCGTCTCCGGCGCCAGGCGGCGCCACGGCATGCGCGAGATGAACTGCGCGGCCAGGCGGATGGCGTTGACGATCTTGCCCTTGCCGAAACCCGGATGGATGTTGCGGCCGGTGATGGTGACGGTCGCCAGGTCGGCGGAGAACGTCTCGTTCTCGATGCCGCCCTCGCCCTCGCCGTCCAACGTGTAGGCGCACCTCGCGCCGATCTTCTTGATGTTGACCTTGTCGCACCCGCGGCCGACCTCCTCGTCGCACGTGAAGACGACGCGGATCGGGCCGTGCTGGATCTTGCGATCGGCCATCAACGCCGCCGCGGCCGTCATGATGACGGCGACGCCCGCTTTGTCGTCCGCGCCGAGCAGCGTCGTGCCGTCGCTCGTGATCAGCGTCTTGCCCTTGAGCTCGGCCAGACCCTCCGTGTCGGCCACGCGGATGACCTTCGACTTGTCGCCCGGCAGCACGATGTCCTTGCCGTTGTAGTTCTTGTGGATGATGGGCTTGACGTTCTTGCCGCTCGCCTCGGGCGACGTATCCATGTGCGCCAGCCAGGCGATGGTCGGGGCTTTCTTCTTCGTGTTGCCCGGAACCGTGCCCATCACGATGCCGTACCGGTCCACCTGCACGTCGTGCAGCCCGAGGTCCTGCATCTCCCCGGCCAGCAGCTTGCCGAGCTCAAGCTGCCCCGGCGAACTCGGGTACTTGTCGGTGTCCTCCACCGAGGTGGTCTCGATCTTGACGTAGCGGCAAAAGCGATCAAGCAGCGTGTCCACGGTCTTCCTCCGGAAAGCGTCTGAAGCAGGGCCTATCCGTTGCAACGCACGGCACGCGCCTTCCTTGATCGGAGCAAGCCGTTGCAGACCGCCGCGTGCCGTCCCAGTCGGCGTCAGTTGTACGGCCTCGGGGAGGATTCTTCAACCCGGCGAAGCGGAGAGAGTCGGCGCGCGCAGGACAGTCGCAGTCTCGTCATCAGAGCCGCGCGCGTGAGCAAGCGGTTCCGCTGCCGGGCGATGCGCCGCTCCCTCATCCGCCGCGGCCGACGGCTCTGACGGACCCGCGCTCGCTGAACACGAGCAAGGCCGCCGGCTCTCAAGACGCGGCGAGTCAGCGCTTCGCGGCAAGTCGGCGCTTTCAAAGAAGAACGGATGTCAGCGCGATGAGTCGGCGATTCCGAATTGGAGCCGACATCAGAGATTCAGAATATTCTGGATGATCGTATTAATCGCCGTCAGCAGCACGTTGTTGACGGAGGATTGCATCTCCCAATTCAAGGCCGCGATGGGATCGGGAAAGCAGCCGGTTGAAATCTGGAAGACGGGCAGCGCGGCGATCGCCAACGCCAGCCATCGCCACAACCCAAGATGTTGCACGAAGAAGCCCTTGCGGACCGGCTTGAATGCTAGCATGGCTGCCTCCTCGATATCGCCTGCCGCGCCTCGAATGCTCACGCGCCGAACAACGTGTTGAAGAATTGCGAGGTGACGGTCTGGACGACCACGGCCGACGTCAGCAGCATGTTCTCTCCGAGCACCTGCCGCAGCGCGTTGTCCGGCAGGCAGCCCCAGACCGGGCACGCCGCCAGGAGCCATAACCATCTCCAATAGCCCGCAGACTTCCGATGTCGCCGCTTGGTGTTCAAGGCGAGTCCTCCCTGAATCAGCGCGGATGCGAAGACCCTCAGGCCGTCATGGCCGTTGGGGACATGGTAACAGCTTCTGCGGTACTAGGCGAGCCAGGACGTCAACGCCTCGAACGTCGCCTTCGTGACTTGCGAGGTGCTCCCGGCGTCCTGCAACGAGAGGAAGAACGCCTCGATGACGCTGGTCATGAGGCCCGTCAACGAATCCTGAATCCCTGTGAGGACGGTCTCCCGGACCTCTGCGTCGCAGCCTGACAAATTGACCTGAAGGGCGACGCCGCCGGCCAGGAAGGGAGCCCCGTAGCGAGCAACCAATCGCCAGAATTTTCCGCGAGACTTCATCGGATTCTCCTCACGAGGACTCGTGCGAGGACGCAGTTTCACCCGTACAGGACGGGACGGCGGGCTGCGGAGGTCAACGCGCGGCCGCTGGGTCCGGTACCAGCGCATCCGACCGGCGCAGCCGGACCTCGCCTACGCGTTTTACACATCGGTCCGGTCATCAGTGGCGGTTTAGTTAATAGTATCCGGGCCTTTAGGATCGTCAGAGATGCACGCGGGAGGCTCATCGACCGGCTCTAGCAAGAGGGACTGGCTCCAATTTGAAGGCTGTGGGCGCCGTCGCAAACGGCAACCGCAGAGAGTCTGTCATCTTCCGCATCAGGTAGGCTGGCAAGCGGGCGGTCGCTGGATCGGCGGCGGGGTTTTGATGAGCCCGCGGCTCAGACCCAGGCGTCCGCCTGTCCCAGCGGCAGGCGCCGCCGTCGGGCGACCGGCGAGAGGGCAGGAGCCAACGCCGGGACCGTGCCCCTTACCGCGACGCGTTGGATTCGACGGCCCAACAGGCACGTGATCTCGTACGGGATCGTATTCAGTTGCTTCGCCATGCTCACGACCGAATTGGGGCGATCCGCTCGATCCTGAATCAGGATGACCTCCATGCCCGGCCGCGCCTCCGGCTGGTCGGTCAGGTCGATCGCGAGCTGATCCATGCTGACACGACCGATAACCGGCGCGTCCCCATGCCGCGTCGTGACGACGGCTGCGTTGGATAGGGCTCGGACGTACCCATCGAAGTACCCGATGGGAACCAGCCCGATCGTCGTCTGCCGCGTCGTCGTGAACGTCTGGCCGTAGCCCACGCAATGCCCGGCGGGCAGCGTCTTGACTGCGGACAGATGACTGACGAGCCGCAGGGTCGGCTTCAGGTCGATCAGGTGGGTCATGTGTTCCGCGGGGTGATAGCCGAACAGCGCCAAGCCTGGCCGCACCATGTCGAAGTGCGCCTCGGGCATCGTGATCGTGGCCGCGCTGTTGGCTAGATGACGAATCGTGCCCGGAGGAAGCAGCCCGCCCAAATCCGTCAACAGGCGGCTGAAACGCTCAAACTGGGCGCGGACGAGGTCCGTCTGTTCGAAGTCCGCCGTTGCGAAATGCGAATAGACGCCGGTCAACTTCAAGTTCGTCGAGTTTCGCACGGCCTTGATGAGGTCGCCCGCCTCCTCCGGCAGGCAGCCCATGCGCCCCATGCCCGTGTCGATCTTGACGTGGACGTCGATGTTCGAGGGCAGGCCGGTCCTTTCCAGCAGGTCCACCGTGTCACGGTCGACGATGGTCAACGTGGCTTTGTACTTGAGGATCGCCCGAATGCGCTCAAGGCGCTCGCGTTCGTCCGACACCGCGAGCACGCTACCGAGCACGAGGATCGGGCGATACCAATCCAGATTGCGCAAATCCACCGCTTCTTGAAGGGTTGCGACGGCGGCCCAGTCCGCCCCGGCTTCCTGCAGGGCGCCCGCCACCGTATGGATGCCGTGTCCATAAGCGTCAGCCTTCAGGATCGCGCACAACTTGACGTTCGGACCGATTCGCGTCCGCAGGGCGTGATAGTTCCTGATGAGGTTTTCGGTGTCGATTTGCGCGATGAGGTCCAAACGCATAACGCCCTCCTGGCGGCGCCCCCCGTCCATACAAACCATCGGTGGCGAAGACGCGCAAGATGAAGCGGAAAGCCCGCCCTGTCAAGATGCGTGCCTCGCGAGGACTTGCTCGTCAGGAGCCATCGCATTCTCGCCGCGTCGACCGTGCCGACATGAGTCCGAACAGAGCCGCCCCAACCTGTACGTGTTTGGCGTTCCGCACGAAGGCGCAGATACAGCATTGTCGCCTCGCCGGAGTTTTCGCACGACCTTTCGCGGGCGTTCAGTTCAGATTCGTCGGTCAGTTCCGATCCGTCGGTCGGGTTGCTGCCTTCTGCTCCCTCTCCCTTGCAGGGA